>JBFEXW010000331.1:0-2333 GCA_041562495.1 Marinobacterium sp.
CGTGATAGATATCAGCTTTTAACAAACGTCATAAAAAAAGTAATACTTATTCATTTTTAATCATTAATTGTATTGATTAGCGCCTAAATGTCTCCAATTACATCGATGAAGTCATACCTAATTTAGATCCTATTGATATTTATCGATCTTTAGATTTACACTCCAAAACTCCTACTAATAACAATAAGAGGCTTCATTCAATGATACTTAACTGGAAATCTGGCGGGGCTCTTCTCGGGTTCGTCTTCTTCTTAGCCGTACTGCTGGTTAAACCCATAGGGGTCAGCACGCAGTTCGTTATTCTTGATGGCATTATCGGTGATGCGGTTAACCCGGATCTGGTCACTAAGACTGAGAGCGGTTACACCTCCACCAACGCCTATTTGGCTAAATCGCACGGTAAATATGCCAAGTCGGTTGATAACCCACTGAACTACAGCTTCATCTTCGTATTGGCGATGATGCTGGGCGCCTTTATCTCTGTGAAACTGCGTGGCGGCCTGAGTTCAGAAGAGCGCACCATGCCTGCTATCTGGCGTGCAAACTACGGTGACAGTCCAACCAAGCGCTACGTTGTTGCGCTGATCGGCGGTTTCCTGGTGCTTTACGGCGCAAGGCTGGCGGGTGGCTGTACTTCAGGTCACATGATGAGCGGTGTTATGCAGACCTCAATATCCGGTTACATCTTTACGCTGGGTGCTTTCGCTGCAGCGATCCCTGTCGCACTGATGATGTTCAAGAAAGGAGCTTAAGTAATGTCTATTGTACTCGCGATTCTGATCGGCGCCCTTTTTGGATTTATGCTTGATCGTGTTGGCGCAACCAACCCAACCCTGATCGGCAAGATGCTGAACTTTATGAACCTGCATCTGATGAAGACCATCTTGCTTGCGATCGGTACCGGCTCGCTGCTGATGTTTGTCGGACAGATGATGGGACTGGTTAATGTTGGCCACATGTCCGTCAAAGCAGCATACATCGGTGTATTCATCGGCGGTCTGCTTCTGGGTACAGGCTGGGCGATCTCTGGCTTCTGTCCGGGCACAGGTGTCTGTGCAGCCGCTTCTGGTCGTAAAGATGGCTGGTTCTTTATCGCTGGCGGTCTTCTGGGTGCAGCCGCCTACATGGTGACCTATCCATCCTGGAAAGACACCGGTCTGCTCAACGATATTCTGGGTGGCAAAGTGACCCTGGGGGCGGTTCCTGAATCAGGCTACGAAGGCATGACCAGCCTGCCCGGAGATATAGCCGGGATCGTTGTTGCTATCGTGTTTATTGTCGTCGCCTTTGCTCTACCAGAGAAAGTGCGCGCTGAAAGCTAAGTGTTACAGGCGTCACTGACTATTCGCATGAATTGTCAGTGACTCTCCTCTGATTTCTCAACGCTATAACAGTGTCAGTCATTCAAAGCATAGATATGCTGCACTACTGCCTGAAGGTTGAGATATAAAGCGTCTCAACCTTATCCCTGGCCCACTGCTGTTTACGCAGAAACTTCAGGCAGGACTTTATCGAGGGCTCATTGTGAAAGCAGTTGATATCGATCCTGGACGATAAACCCTCCCAACCATAATGTTCGACGAGCCCCTCAAGAACCCTGACAAGAGTGACTCCATGAAGCGGGTTATTGGGCTGAGCGTTCGGTGTTTTGTCCGTCACAAGTATCCCTCTGATTGCACCATTCATCTGAATGCAGGCTAAGGTGCGCCGTCAAGCAGAATTACCAATCAACCAATAAAGCTTTAAAAATCAATTTGTTCTGACAAATATCAGATCCCAAACGCCATGACCCAACTTTTCTCCACGCTTCTGAAACTTAGTGACCGGTCTGAAATCTGGCTGTGGTGAAAACTGCCCTTCACCGGCTGCGTTTTCATAACCATCGGCAGCACTCATCACTTCCATCATATGCTCTGAGTAGGGTTCCCAGTCAGTGGCCATATGGAAGGTGCCGCCGATTTTGAGCTTCTGGCGTATCGCCTGAGCAAACTCTGGCTGCACGATACGGCGCTTGTTGTGACGCTTCTTATGCCAGGGGTCGGGGAAGAACAGCTGTACACAGTCTAGACTGGCATCCGGAATACACTTCGCCAGAACCTCTATCGCATCATCACAGAATGCGCGGATATTGGTTAGATTCTGCTCTTTCGCGCGGGAGAACAGACGACCCACGCCCGGCGGATGAACCTCAACACCGATAAACCCTTTGTCAGGCGAACGGGTTGCCATCTCAATCAGCGAGTCACCCATGCCGAAGCCGATCTCCAGCGTAACAGGCGCACCCTCTCCGAAAAGCTCAGCAAAATTGAGCATCCCCCGATCAAGATCCAGAC
>JBFEXW010000332.1:0-2333 GCA_041562495.1 Marinobacterium sp.
CCGGTACTGGCAGGTGGCTTCGGGACACTGAATAACGAACGCCCAACCAAAACAGTCGGTTCATACTGGCCTTATGCATCAACGCTTTGGGATTACATCCACCGTGCTATGCCATTTACGGCTCCACGCTCGCTGTCACATGAAGAGACCTACGCGATCGCAGCTTATGTTCTTTATCTGAACGAGCTGGTTGATGAAGATTTCGTGCTGAGCAAGGACAATCTGGCTTCTATCGAAATGCCAAACAAAGATGGCTTCTTCGTAGATCCACGTCCGGACGTACAGAATCCGCAGTGTATGGAAAACTGTAAGGATCCTAAGACGATTCAGATTCAGGGCTCTATCGGCGGTGTGACTCCGGTAGGACACTTTATTGAAGGTGCTGACGGTCCTGCAGGTTCTTTTGAAGAGCAGGAAAAACTGGAAGCGGAACATGAGCGTGAGCGTCTGAAAGATCTGGGTGTTGAAGTGAAGGAGCCTAGCGCTTCTGAGCCTGCAGCACTTTCTGAAGCAGCGATTGCAGGCGAAGCGATCTACAGTCAGGCATGTTTTGCATGCCATGGTACCGGCGTTGCAGGCGCCCCGAAGATTGGCGATCAGGAAGCCTGGGCGCCACGTATTGCGCAGGGTATGGATACGCTGGTAAGTCACGCTGTTAATGGCTTCCAGGGACAGTCGGGTGTGATGCCTGCGAAAGGTGGTCGTGCAGATCTCTCTGATGAGCAGGTAAGCAACGCAGTCGCGTATATGACAGAATCTAGTCAGTAATTGGCGAGATGGTCGGGGGATGGCATAAGCCGTCCCCCGGTCTTAAAACAATAAAAAAGCACGTTTAAGGTGCTAGATCACTGGAAGGAGTGACCATGCGAAAGTTGATCTCAGCCGTCGCAGTGGCGGGTATCACATTTGGTGTTGCCGGTGCTGCAGTCGCGGGTTCACAGAACGAAGCGATGATCAAGGAAGGTCAGTCGATTTTCCACACGAAAACACGTGGAAACTGTGTGGCTTGTCATGATATTCCCGACCCGATTAAGAATCAGCCGGGGACTCAGGGGCCTATGATTATCGCAATGAAGCAGCGTTATCCTGATAAGGCAGAGCTTCGTGCTCAGGTCTGGGATGCCACTGTTAAAAATCCGATAAGTATCATGCCGCCTATGGGTAAGAATGATAATTTGACGGAAGAAGAAATCGACGCTGTTGTCGAATACATTTACCAATACTGATCACTTGAAGCAGGTGGAGTACAAATGAGTATGAATCGTCGTACGGTAGTTAAAGCTATCGCTGCAGGTGGCGCGCTGATGGGTCTTGGCGCACTGATGCCACGCGTCGCACTGGCAGCATGGAATAAAGATGCGTTTTCTGCAGAAAAGCAGGATGCTGCAATGAATGCGCTCTATGGTAGTGCAGCATCAGAGAGTGCTGATGTAGTTCTTAACGCACCCGATATTGCAGAAAACGGTGCAGTTGTTCCTGTAACTGTAAGCACCAAACTGGCTAATGTTGAGTCACTGGCTATCTTCATCGAGAAGAACCCTAATCCACTGGCTGCAGAGTTCATGGTTCCGGCTGGAACTGATGCAGAGGTGTCTACGCGTGTTCGTATCGGTCAGACCTCTAACGTAACTGCTGTAGTTAAAGCAGGTGGTAAAACGCTGAGTGCTACCAAAGAAGTTAAAGTCACTATCGGTGGCTGTGGCGGTTAATCAGCAGGCTATTGCAGGAGAATTATTATGAGTATGTTTCGAGTTAAAGCAAAAGCCGCAGGCGGAAAAACTAACGTCAAAATGATGGCTAAGCACGAGATGGAAACTGGTCGTCGTAAAGACAAAAGTGGTCAGCTTATTCCAGCTCAGTTCCTTCAGACTGTTGTTGTAAAGCATGCAGGTAATGTTGTATTTGAAGCGAATCTGGGTACGGCTATCTCTAAAAACCCGTATCTGGGCTTCTCATTCGCTGGTGGTGCCAAAGGTGATGCTTTGGAAGTTAGCTGGACTGAAAATACCGGCAAGAGCGGTACAGATTCAGCCGACATCCGATAATCACTGCTGAACAAACCGGAGGACCTATGAAAATAATAAAAAGCACACTGCTCGCAATGGGCATGGCCGCTGTAACTCAGGTGAGTTTTGCAGCGACTACTGGTGCAACCTTGGACACTGTAGACCCGGAAGCTGATCGCAAAGCGTTCATTGAATATTTCACTAACCGCTTTAAGGGCGTTCCAGCAGAAGCTTATGTTGATGGTGTGTATGCACTGGATCAGGCTTCACGCGAACAGTGGCAGGCGATTGAAGAGTTCCCTCCATACGAGTTAGATCTCGAAGAGG
>JBFEXW010000333.1:0-2326 GCA_041562495.1 Marinobacterium sp.
GCTGTGGGGTGAATACCGATAGTACGGTCAAAATCGGCTTTGGTTGCACCGGCGTTAACCGCCACCGCGAGCCCCTGCAGGATCTCTCCCGCATCATCACCCACCATATGAATGCCTAGAATTTTCTGGGTATTCTGCTCAACGATCAGTTTCATCAGCGTACGCTCTTCGCTACCACTGAGCGTATGACGCATCGCTTTAAAGTCTGAGACATACACGTCAATTTCGAGACCTTTGTCGCGAGCCTGGTTTTCAGTCAGTCCCAGTGTACCGATATTGGGCTGACAGAACACGGCCGTCGGAATCATCGAATAGTCCGGCAACGCTCTGTCACCATCGCCGTAAAGATGATCCACCAGAACCATCGCTTCAGCCAGCGCTACCGGTGTTAACTGAACTCTGTCGATCACATCACCCAGTGCGTAGATGGAGGACACAGACGACTGGAAGTTGTCATTCACCTCTATCGCGCCCTGCCCATTAAGACGGACACCAGCCTGCTCAAGCCCTAGCCCCTGCGTCTTAGGAACTCGCCCGGTTGCATAGAGCACCTGATCAACCTCGCGTCTCTCACCCGATGCATAAGTTACACACAGAGAACCATCGGCATTCCGGGTAATCGATTCGATCTCTTCATTAAAGCTGAGTGTTATCCCTTTACGTGCGACCTCATGCGATACAAAATGGCGCACCTCGTTATCAAAGCCGCGCAGGAACAAATCGCCGCGATAAACCATCTCGGTCTGCGCTCCCAGGGCCGCGAAAATACCGGCAAACTCAACAGCTATGTACCCGCCACCGACAACAATGATCCGCTTTGGAAAATGCTCAAGGTCAAAGACCTCATTCGAGGTAATCGCCAGCTCCCGCCCTTCTACATCAGGAACATAGGGCCAGCCGCCGACAGCCACCAGTATACGCTCAGCAGTCACCTCCCTATCGGCCACACGTACTCGATGAGGGTCAACAACGTAGGCGCGGCCGTTGATCAGGTCACAACCGGAGTTTTCCAGCAGCCGTCCATAGATGCCATTTAACCGGGCGATCTCTTTTTTCTTGTTATCTCGCAGAACCGACCAGTCGAACTCAACATCCGATGCATTGATACCAAAGCCGCGCGCTTCCTCTATCGCTTCCGCATACTCGGATGCATAGACATAAAGCTTTTTGGGCACACAGCCGACATTGACACAGGTCCCCCCAAGATAAAGATCTTCAGCAACAGCCACCCGGATCCCTTTGGCAGCGGCCATACGCGCCGCACGCACACCACCGGAACCTGCACCTATTACAAAAAGATCATAATCATAACTACTCATTAATCGGTTCCTAATCACTGTAAAAATTAAGCAAGATCTCTATAAACCGACAGCTTAACGTCTGAGACGCTATAGCTCCAATTAAGTGCCTCTAAAATTTTAATATGGATTGGCTATAAGACGTTTCGATGTCGAAATGTTTAGGTTAGCATGCCCCTCTGTTTGCATATCAAGGAGAGTTTTATGCTGGTTGTTTCTTTCAACGTAAATGGTATACGTGCCCGTCTGCACCAGTTGGAAGCGCTCATTGCAAAGCATAATCCGGACGTAATCGGCATTCAGGAAACCAAAGTAGCTGATGACCAATTCCCGTTTGAAGCGATTGAGGCTCTCGGTTATCACGCTTATGTACATGGCCAGAAAACGCACTATGGAGTGTGTCTGCTATCTCGCAAACCAGCACTTAACATTCAAAAGGGTTTTGATACCGATGCTGAAGATGCCCAGCGCCGCATGATCATTGGCGATTTTGAAACACCTAAAGGTGAGCAGATTCGGGTAATTAATGGCTATTTCCCCCAGGGTGAGAACATCAAGCACGAAACCAAGTTTCCGGCCAAACGCAAGTTCTATGCTGATCTGAGTAACTATCTGGAAACTCAGGTCTCTGCCGATCAGAAGCTTCTGGTGATGGGCGACCTGAATATATCTCCGACCGATCAGGATATAGGTATTGGCGAACCAAACCGGGTTCGCTGGCTACGTACTGGTAAAACCAGTTTCCAGCCTGAAGAAAGACAGTGGCTGCAAAAACTTTATGACTGGGGACTGGTGGACAGCTTCAGAACTCTGCACCCAGACAGCACTGATAACTTCAGTTGGTTTGATTACCGCAGCCGCGGCTTTGAAGATGATCCGAAACGCGGACTGAGAATCGATGCGATCATGCCAACGCACTCGCTTCAGGCACAGTGTACCGATACGGATATTGATCTGGAGATTCGGGGTATGGAGAAGCCCTCAGACCATGCACCAGTGATTGCCAGATTCGATCTCTGAGCGCGTTA
>JBFEXW010000334.1:0-2322 GCA_041562495.1 Marinobacterium sp.
AACGGCACGATTTAGAGGAACTTTAGAGAAAAATCACAAATGGGTTCAGAAAATTCTAATGGACAAAAAAATCTTTTAATTTCTGTTAATTAGCGTTCAATTAACACCAAAAATCATTGCTTTTATGTAGTTCCATATCCTTCTGCCATTATCGACTCCTGTTTACGTATCAAGTACTGTCCAAAATTTACCGTTATTAGCCAGAAATGAAAAAGGGGCTGTACTTTGCCCCTTTCAAATAACCGAAACTGACTGGCGGCTATATATAGTTAAACAGTGACAGATTCTGGATTTTGGCAAAGCTGGAGAACGAAGCTTGCAGGGCTAGCTGCCTGCGAGCAAGCTCTGTAGAGGCAGCCGCATAATCCAGGTCTTCAACAGCTGACAGTGTGGATTCAACCAGAAGCTTGAAGTCAGCGACTGAATATTCGCTATCATCCAGCCCTTTCATACGCGAACCCAGCGTTGCGGTAACCTCACCTAAACGTTCCTGCGAGGCTGTAACCTGATCCAGCCCCAGCGCCAGACCGTCACTCAACAACGCTGATTGCACAGGATCTCCATCAGCCGGAGTTCTCAGAAGATCAGCCACATCCAACAGCGTATTCAGAATGTTATCTGTGGGTTGTGCAAACCTCAGGGTTGCCTGTGCTGGTGGTACAAAGTCGAGTGTGATGTCTGGAGTACCTGATGCAGCAACAGCATCACGCGTGATTGTCAGTGCCGTAGTTGTTACTGCAGGTGTACCTATATCCATCTGCAGTTCAATAGGATTCGTAGCACCATTAACTACGACGCCCACCAATTCGACACCATTCGCATCATAGGCTTTATAAGAGAAGGTTTCAGGTGCTCCACCATCACCCACCGACTTGATAGAGACACTACCGCCGGCAGAGCGCATCAAAGCCGTATATGCATCATCACTATTGATGATGACTGATTCAGTGGCTGTAAGCCCTGTAGTGTTTACCCCTGAAACACCAAAACCCTGTTCAGTGTTATCCGGCAGATTCAGTGTTAAATCAGCGCCTGGAATCGTCAACAGTGTATCAACGGTTGGATCATAAGTGACACCATCTGCCAGAGGCGCACCTGTACCATCCAACGCCAGATTTCCTGAACTATCACGTAGTGTGTATTGATATCCCACTGTCGCAGATCCGCTCAGTTCAAGGCGCAGATCACCTGTTGTTCTAAAAAAACTCTTTGCCGCTGCCAGATCTGTCACGCTGAAATCGCTAACAACTTCATTTAACCCACCCAGCGTAGACAGGGTTGGCGCACCAGGTACGACTTCAAACAGAAACTCACCGTTATCCGAAGACTGGGTATAGGTCGCACTGGCGGTCTGAATTTCACGCGTAGTAGAGTCACCCTGATAGACGTAACGGTCACCTTCCAGCACGTAGGTCTGCGTTGTACCTTTAGAACCGGAGAACAGATATTCACCCTTGGCATCACGGACATTCATCAGCCCCGCTGCATAGTCGACCACGGTTTCTATCTCATAGGCGATGATTGAGCGTTCGCTGTCAGCCATCGTACCGTTACGCGATTGAATGATCAGCTCACGCGCTCTGTCCAGCACGTTGTTAATCTCTTTTAACGAGGTTTCCTCTTGCGACAGACGGCCACGGGTTGCATCGATATTGCTCTGGTACATATCGAGCTGGGCCATTTCGCGCTTCAGTGTAACCACCTGATTCGCACCGACGGGATCCTCTGCCAGCGTGGTAAAGTTTTTACCAGAGGAGAGCTTATTTTGGATACTGGCCAGTGCAGTCTGGTTCTCCATCATGGAGCTGGTACCCTGATTAAAGATCTGCAGTGTCGAGATACGCATCATTTACCTCCAATCAAAGCGCCGCTATCAGACTGTCAAACATCTGCTGATAGGCGGTAATAATTCGTGTTGAAGCGGTATAGGCCTGCTGATACTGAACCAGCTTGGTTGCCTCTTCGTCCAGATTCACACCCGAGACGTTTTGCAATGCAGTTTCACTGGCATCAAGCACGGCTTTATCGGCCAGATAGTTAGTCTGGGCAGTGCCTGCAGCATTACCAACCGTTGCGAGCAGTTGGCCATAGGCATTCTGATAACTGAAACCGTCAACCAATTCCGCACTTTGCAGACCACTCATTGCAAGCGCATTGCGGTTATCGGAGTAACCATCTTTGTTGTATTCAATCGTAAAACGATCACCCGGTTGAGGCTGATTACGCAGTACAACTTCGTAGCTATCCAGATTGATCGCCTCACCCGATGTGTAGGTAAGATTCTGCATTGGACCAGCTTTATTGGAATAAACTGTCGGTACA
>JBFEXW010000335.1:0-2295 GCA_041562495.1 Marinobacterium sp.
CACCTAGCAAGCAAGCTGACATTGCGTGATTAATTCGGCGTTGAGTGCTTGGAGCCAGATCAAGCCGGTTAACTTTTACCCCTGCGGATAACCAGAGCAGATGGAGTATTAGCCAAATGATATTGGTGATAACCAGCTTTACAGCCGTCTCCACCGCAAAGCTCTCAGGATAGAAGGCGAAGCTGCTGAATAGCGTAGTATTCACGGCATAAGCCTTGGGATTAATCAGTTGCAGTGTAACTCCCGCAAAAAATCCCGGAACTTCCATATGGATAAAGGCGATTTTAGTGCCGGCCAGCGCGATGCGTAACGCCAGATAGACCAGATACCCAGCCGAGGCTACCAGCAATACCGTTCGAATAATGGGGTCCGCGAGTATCACTGCCGCTAGACCGGAGATCACCGCAAGGCAGACTAGGTTGGTACCCAACCAAAGGCCCAACAGGTAGCGTAATCCCGGTCTCCAGCCAAAGGCAGCCCCCACACCCGCCAGAGAGAGAACACCAGGTCCCGGTGTGATGATCAACAGTAGGACAGCAAGGGCAAAAGTGAGCATAGACAGTTGTATTCCCGAGGTAGTTATAAACGGATAACCCTGGTGCACTCAGACACCAGGATTATCCCTTAAGGATGGAACCTAATATTTACTACTGATTCTTACCGTCGAACAGACGACGCAAGGCCAGCGGGTTCGAATCTTGCAGAGATTCAGGCAGTAACGCAGACGGCAGATCCTGGTAGCATACGGGACGCAGGAAGCGGTTGATTGCTGCGCTCCCCACAGAGGTCGAACGGGCATCAGATGTTGCAGGGAATGGACCACCGTGGACCATCGCATGACAAACTTCTACACCTGTAGGGTAGCCGTTGCAGAGAATACGCCCGGCGCGCCGTTCGAGCACCGGAAGCAGCGAACGCGCAGCATCATAATCGCCTTCATCCAACAGCAGCGTTGCGGTCAACTGCCCTTCCAACTGCTCAGCAACCGACTGAAACTGGCTGAGGTCTGAACAACGAATTACCAGCGAACTGGCACCAAAAATTTCTTCAGATAGCTCATCGTCCGCGAGAAAGTCAGCCGCTTCTGTCACGTAAAGACCTGCCTGGCAACGGTTCGGATCAGTACTCGTCTGACCTTCACCCACCTGCGTCACTTTCTCATGCCCTTTCAGTCGATCCACGCCTTTTCCATAAGCATCACAGATACCGGGGGTTAGCATTGTCTGTGCCGCAACAGATGCAAGTTCTGCGGCAGCGACGTTGAGAAACTCGTTTAGCTCTTCTCCCTCAACGGCGATAACCAGACCCGGGTTAGTACAGAATTGACCCGCCCCCATCGATAGAGAGCCAACAAAACCTTTAGCTATTGATTCTCCACGTGCGGCAAGTGCGTTTGGCATCAGGAATACCGGATTAATAGAACTCATCTCCGCGTAGACTGGAATCGGCTCTGGGCGCTCGGAAGCAATCTTCATCAGTGCTGTTCCGCCAGCACGTGACCCCGTGAAGCCTACTGCTTTAATAATCGGGTGAGCTACCAAAGATGAGCCTACGTCACGTCCAGATCCAAATAGCATCGAAAACGTACCTTCCGGCAGACCTGATTTGACCACGGCCGCCTGAATAGCTCGCCCAACCAGCTCAGAGGTCCCAGGATGCGCGGAGTGCGCTTTCACAATAACCGGGCAGCCAGCTGCGAGTGCTGAAGCGGTATCACCGCCAGCTACAGAAAAGGCCAGCGGGAAGTTAGAAGCACCAAATACCGCTACCGGACCCAGTGCTATCTGACGTAGGCGCAGATCAGCGCGAGGAAGAGGCTGGCGATCAGGCATAGCTGGATCAATACGAACATCTAACCAGTTACCCGCACGCACAACATTTGCAAACAAACGCAGCTGACCGACAGTTCGACCACGCTCTCCTTCCAGTCGCATGCGGGGCAGACCTGTTTCAGCCATTGCGCGTTCGATAAGCTTGTCGCCTATAGCAAGAATCTGCTCAGCAATCTCTTCCAAGAATGCAGCACGCGTTTCCAGAGAGGTTTCACGGTATGTATCAAAGGCTGCTGACGCCAGTGCACAGGCTTGATCAACCTCGATTTTCCCTCCTCCGCCATAAACAGGCTCCAGCTTTTCGCCGGTTGCAGGGTTAACCGCCTGTATAGGATTCTGTGTTCCTTTAACCGATACGGAACCGATCAGCATTTCTCCGCTAATTGACATTATCTCCACCTTAGTTTTTTGTTATACATTTATTACTATTACAAACCAAAAAATTGAGCATCGCCCTTAGGGG
>JBFEXW010000336.1:0-2288 GCA_041562495.1 Marinobacterium sp.
ACTCAGCACCTGATCGTCACGCAGCTGTCCAGCCAGTCCATCTAGCTCACCCGCCATAACACGCTGATCCAGTGCCGCAATATCGGCCGACTGTCCGGTAATAACCGAGAGCAGTAAAGCAACATCTTCAGGCTGATGAGTTTCATCGATACTGACACCAAAACGTGTCTCACTGATCTGGCGCAGATTAACGCTTGCTTCCGTAGCACGCAGTGCTACATCTACAGAAGCATCAAAACTGAGGGTATCAAAGAAGGGTTCAGACACCTGAATACCCGCATCTTTCAGGCCCAGCGCCAGAATAGACGCCAGACGACTTACACGCTGAGCGATCTTCTTGAGCCCTTCCGGACCATGATAGATCGCATAGAAGGCCGCCATATTCGCCAGCAGCGCCTGTGCGGTACAAATATTGGAGGTGGCCTTTTCACGGCGGATATGCTGTTCACGCGTCTGCATCGCCATACGGTATGCACGGTTACCACGAGCATCAATCGATACACCGATAATACGCCCCGGAACTGAACGCTTAAGTTTTTCAGTAGTGGCGAAGAATGCGGCATGAGGTCCACCAAAGCCCATCGGTACGCCGAAACGCTGGGCAGAACCCAGAACTACATCAGCACCCAGACTTCCTGGTGATTTGATCAGCATCAGAGCCAGCAGATCGGAAGCGACAGCAACCATCGCTTTCATATCCTGAGCCTGAGCAACGATTGCCGCCAGATCAGGAATCTCACCCTCAGAACCGGGATACTGAATCAGTACACCAAAAGGATCGTAACTACCCAGGTTTTGCGGCTGATCAACAACAACTTCAATACCAAAATATTCGGCACGGGTGCGAATAACATCGAGTGTCTGGGGATGTACCTGCGCATCGACAAAGAACTGGTCAGACTTTTTACGATTGGAACGTTTCAGCAGCGTCATCGCCTCAGCGGCCGCCGTCGCTTCATCCAGCAGCGATGCGTTCGCCAGATCCATACCGGTCAGATCCATCACCATCTGCTGATAGGTCAGCAGCGCTTCCAGACGACCCTGTGAGATCTCAGGCTGGTAAGGTGTATAAGCGGTGTACCAGGCTGGGTTTTCCAGAACGTTTCTCAGGATCACATTAGGCACCTGAGTTCCGTAATAACCCATACCGATAAAATTACGTTTGAGTTTGTTCTGAGCAGCCAGCGCTTTGAGTTCTGCAAGCGCTGCGGTTTCGGTCATCGCATCATCAAGCGCCAAAGACTGATTGATTCGGATAGCTTCCGGTAGAGTCTGCTCAATCAGCGCGTCGCGAGACGCAACGCCGAGTGTCGCCAGCATCTTCTGCTGGTCAGCTTCATTGGAACCTAGGTGACGATAGATAAACTGTTCATTATCCATTAGCGCTGTAATGGAATTTGTCTGCTCAGACATGCGATAGACCTGTATTGAAACTGGGATATGGCCTGATAGCCACTCAAAATGCCAGCCAAATTCTACTCTTCGAGATCAGGCTCAACAATGTCTGACCGAGAAATTTAGCGCCCTTTCACATCCATATCCGCTCTTTTTTCAGCAATTCTATGCAGTTCCTGCAGCTGTTCCTGACAGAGCGCACAGTTATCGCACATCATAAGATGAAGCTTAAGCTTCATTGACTCGAGTGTCCCAAGCGGTCCGTCAAGTGCGCGTGACATCTGCTCTGTAGCCCTGTAGCAACTTCGTTTATTCACGCATCCTCCTTTATAAACCAGCTTTTTTCGAGACATCCGCGCAGCTTCAATCGCGCCCGATGCAGCATTACCCAGACGTTCTGCTGACTAAGCCCAAGACTGTTACAGATCTCATCCGTTTCTACGCCGAGTAGTTCTCTCATTGTAAAAACCCTGGCCGTCCCTTTTGGCAGATGAAAAACGCAGATATCAAACACCTGCCAGAACTGGTCGTTCAGATAGGAGCTCTCCGGCTGCACCCAGTGCTCCGGCTGCTTACCCAGCACCCAGTGGGCACGTTCATCAAACATTTCGTCAACCTCGGTGATCTCGTCAGCATCAACCGAGGTATTGAGAAATCTTGACCGTCGTCGGATCTCATCCAAAATTTTGTGTTTCAGAATACCGAAAACCCAGGTTTCGACTTTCGACTGCCCGGAAAACCGGTCGAGCGACTCAAAAGCAGAGAGCAGAGCGTCCTGAACCCTATCCTCTGCGATCGACTCATCCTCCAACTGCAGTTTTGCAAAAGCAACCAACCGGGGGCGCAAGGCTTCTAATCGGGATTCAAACTCCTGAGGGTTCAACTGGCACTCC
>JBFEXW010000337.1:0-2279 GCA_041562495.1 Marinobacterium sp.
CTTGCTGTCTTAATTTGAATTGATCAAATATAACACATTGAATTCAACGGATTGCAGTCTTTAACGCCTAAACATGGTAGTCAACCACACCTACAGGTACCGAGACAGCGTCCAGCGGCGGCATTTCATCCTCAGCAGAGACGTAGCCAGCGCGTGCTGACTGCCCATTCGAAGTACCGTCCCGATCCTGAGACTGCTGCTGAGCTGACTGATCGCGAACATCCGACTGAGCCAAATTCAGCCCCTGCTCAGCAAACATCTCTCGCAACCGAGGCAGATGCTGCTCCAGCGCCTCCCGGACGTTTGCATTCGGTGCTGTAAAACTCACACTGACCTGATCACCCGCATGGATGTGCAACCGCACCTGAAGAGAACCCAGCTCTGGAGGATCGAGCTGAATCATCGCAGACCTTGGCCCCTGCTGCGCCATCATAATCGTACGCTGCCCAAGCTGCTGCCCCCAGGTAGGCTGCTGCATCCGCTCATAAGCGCGCTGATACACCGGATCTGCCTGCGGATTCGCAGCACGATTTAACTCAGCACCAAAACTTGTCGCAGTGCCTGAGGTCGCCTGAGCAGACATAGTCGCTCCCCGACTATCCTGAGCCGCCATTTCTCCAGCCAGACCCGAACGATTCTGAGACTGCTGCCCTGTATCACCTGAATCTGCAGAACCCGGATCTACCGGAACCTGCTGTCGTAGATTCTGCGCGCCATCGACAGAAACATTCTGAGCAACCTGCTGATGCGTCGGCGTATTAACCGGTGCAGCTGCAGGCTTCGCTTCAATACTCTGCGCGGTAGCGATCTGTGATGCGGACCGCTCCTGAGCGGAGACCAAGGTCTCCGTCTTAACATCCTGCTCAGCGGCGTCAACAACGTCTGACTGATCATCATCCGCATCCAGAGCCGCCTTCATGTCCGAAGGTTGCGCCTGCGCTACTCTCTGCCGATCAAATGCTACAGATTCCATATCAGACTGAGGTTCGACATTCTCCGTCTGCTGAATACCAACCTGAGCACCAACATCCATTTCAGACTCAGCAACTTCACCTGAGCCCGCCATATCAGACCGCGCAACTGCCTGAACTGATTCAGCCACAAGATCAGCTTCGGACGCCCACCCCTCCGACGGAGCCAGACTCACAGACTCGGGTTGTGCACCACTAACCCGCTGAGCATCTACCTCAGGCCGAGGCTGACTCTGTTGCACACCTTCACGCACAGCATAAGACTCAGCATCAACAACCCCATCGGCGTTGCCTCGATTGAACGCCTGACCTCGTTCCAACCCTCGCTCAGAGGCATGTTCAGCTCCAGGAGGCACTCTCTGCTCCCCAACACCCTGCTGTACCGCTACCACTCCCTGCTCCCCCGCCATCGCATCCGCCTCAACCTCAGTTGAGACAGGTACCACGGCGTCAGCAACTTCGGCAGACATCTGCGCCTGTGCATCCACGCCAATTAACTGCTCTGTAGAAGCGGATACTGTAGCTGGTATTACCGAAGCCTCCTGCGGCTGATCAGCCGAGTATCCAGATGCATCCAGCACAGAGTTCTCTGCCTGATTGCTAGCTTCCATCGGGCTCTGATCCTGATCCGGTTCAGACGCCGACGTTCCGGGCTGATCACGCTGTGCCGAACTGTCCTGCTCAGAGTTTTGAGCAACCTCTGCACTCTTATCAGGAGGTGTATTGTCCGATGCAGCGGAACGATCAGAACTAACCTCAGCTTTTGGGCGAACATCCACTTTCGACTGCTCACTCGCGGCATCAGCTTTAACTTCTGCCCTCTCAGCGGGCTTCGGCAACTCCCTGCCTGCTGGCGGCAAGTTATTGTCGCTGGACACACCGGCCTTCTGGGACGAACCTCTGGCCTGTGTCATCCAACTATTAAAATCTGTACCGGTATTGGAGCCATCCAGCAGAGACACGGCACCCTGCGGTTGCGGGCTCGCCAGAGAGGTATTCTGCACCATCGGCTTGAGTGATATGGAGGCTGCTGCCATAGCCTGACCCTCAGTTTTATTTAGCTATTCAACGACTAGATAGTCTTAATCATTAAACACTAAGCGAAGAGCATGCCAACTCTGACCAACAGGGTTAAATTTATATCGGGAGAGATGCGTTCGGGAGGTTAAATAAAACTGGGAGAACGGCGCTGACTAAGTTCATCGATCTGTTTCTGAAGCTGTTTATCCTCAATAACAGCCTCCTGCTTCAGTGCTTTCTGCTGCAACTTACCGATAGCCTGCTCACGTGCGTATAGCTCCCGCCACC
>JBFEXW010000338.1:0-2265 GCA_041562495.1 Marinobacterium sp.
GGCAGTTAACTCGCGTGGTGAGATTTTAGGCGCTACTTTAGGGAACGATGTAAATCTGCGTGATGTTGAAGGTCGATCAGCTTTGTTGTTAGGTAAGGCGAAAGATAATAACGCTTCCTGCGCCTTGGGGCCTTTTCTGAGATTGTTTGAGGGTGATTTCACTCTGGATTCGATCCGCAATGCCGATCTCTCAATGCGCGTTGAGGGGACTGATGGTTTTGAACTGGATGGATTCTCCTCAATGAATAAAATCAGTCGTGATCCGGCGTCAATTGTTAAACAGACCATCGGTCGTCACCATCAGTATCCCGATGGCTTTTTCCTTTTCCTGGGGACCATGTTTGCGCCAGTTAAAGACCGCGATGCTGAGGGACAAGGTTTTACTCATCATTCAGATGACATGGTGAAAATACAGGAAGCTAATCTCGGCGAGCTGCAAAACAGAGTGCGTTATGCAACTGAGTGTCCGGAATGGACATTTGGTACATACGCGCTGATGAAAAATCTGGCTCAGCGAAATCTGCT
Source organism: Marinobacterium sp. (assembly GCA_041562495.1). GTDB lineage: Bacteria > Pseudomonadota > Gammaproteobacteria > Pseudomonadales > Balneatricaceae > Marinobacterium_E. Next base: position 526 of record JBFEXW010000338.1, read on the forward strand.
TTAGCGGTAAATCAGGACACTCGAATAATTCAATATTATTAGGATAATAAAAATGAACGTACTCATTATTGGCGGTGGCGGTTTCGTCGGTCAGAAACTTGCGCGAGCGCTAGTCAGCCGAGGTGAACTCAATCAAAAACCTATCAACAGCATCAGTTTGGTTGACGTGGTTGAACCTGCCGAAGTTGAGGGTGGATCGATAACAATCAACCGCAGCGTTTGTGATATTACGGATAAAACCTCAGTCGCTGACGCGTTGACCGCCGATGTAGATGTGGTTTATCTGCTGGCTGCGATCGTATCTTCACACGCTGAAGAAGAGTTCGATACCGGTATGAATATCAACATGATGGGCGTTATGAATGTATTTGAGCGCGCTCGCGAATTGGCTACCAAGCCGCGTATCGTGTTTACTTCATCGATTGCTGTATACGGTGGCGAAGTACCAGATCCGATAGTCGACCACACGTTCCTGAATCCGCAGACATCTTACGGTACACAGAAAGCAATTGGTGAGCTGCTGCTGAATGACTATAGCCGCAAAGGCTTTATCGATGGTGTAGGCTTCCGCCTTCCAACTATATCAATCCGTCCTGGAAAACCTAATCGCGCAGCTTCAAGTTTTATGTCTTCGATATTTCGTGAGCCATTAAACGGCCAGGAAGCGATTTGTCCGGTTGATGCATCTTTCCCGCATTACTATCTTTCGCCACGTAAATGTATTGAGAACCTGATTAAAGGCGCGGAGCTTAAGGCTGAGGATCTGGGCCAGAATCGTTGCATGATGATGCCGGGGCGTATGTGGACCATAGGTCAAATGATCGATGCGCTGACTACCGTAGCCGGTCCTGAGCCTGCAAAACTGATTCGCTGGGAATCACAACCAGAGATTCAGGAGATTGTTAAAGGCTGGCGCTTCGATATCTGTCCTGAAAAAGCGATTAAACTGGGACTGTCAGCGGATGAGTCTTTTGAAGATAACGTCCGTTACTATCTGGAAGATGATCAATAGACTGGCCCGATAAAGAGGGGCTTGGTGACAAGCCTCTACGCTTTTGTGTTGATTCTGTGAAGAGGGGCAGTTCCTTCTGCTGTTTTCGACACGAAAGCGGTCATCTATTTTGTTTGCCCGAAACTGGTTTATATATATATTAAGGGGTAGATGTTTTCATTTGAATTTGTGAGATATGGAAAATCCAAACATCAAACCAATACTGGCTCTGTCGGATGATGAGGCTCTGCTTGAGGCGATAGGAATGATACTCGTCTCATTCCCAGTAACATTCTGTCGCAGATCATCACAGCTACTCGCAAGCATGCTTAACCAGCAGCCAGATATTGTTATTCTGGATGCCTTGTTCGCTCAACGAGTGGCTGCGCTGTTGAGCGAAAGCAACATGACGGACACCATAATGGTCTTCATCAACGCAGACGAATCCCCCAAGGGCAGTGAGCGATCATCTGCTTTAAACAGGGCCTTCTATCTGCCCAAAGGTAAGCTGAACGATCTTAGTAAGGTGGTCAGACATATATTGATAGAAGGTTTTGAAATAGAACCGATAACCATACAGGAACAAAGTAAGAAGATTCAGCTTCCAGGCTGGCTATCTATGGAATCCCAGACTGCGCTGGAAGATCTATACCTGGATGGGGAGATTCTGAGTCCACACAGGCACCAAGCCTAACATGCTAACCTGAAGTAACAAGCCGCGATGTAATCACAGACTGTGGCTTGGCGCC
>JBFEXW010000339.1:0-2265 GCA_041562495.1 Marinobacterium sp.
AGATGATGCCCGATGCAAAGCTTTTGTCGTAACGCGCTTTCAACATCGACGGCAGTGCCAGAAGACCCATCAGAGTTACAACCGCACCCACGATACCGGTTGCTGTTGCGAACAGCGCACAGGTTATCAGTGCCGCCACACCCATGGAACCGGGGATATTTTTAGCCGCAATATTCAGTGTCGAGAACAGGCGGTTAACGATATTTGCACGCTCTACGATGTAACCCATGAACAGGAACAGCGGAATAGCGGTCAACACCTCATTCGCCATTACCGAATAGGTCTGGTTAATGAAGAGGTCGAATATACGGTTGTTAAACAGACCGTCTATCCAGGTAGTTATCTGAGTGAACTGATCAGCATCACCTGCCACAGCTCGCTCATACGCACGCCACATACGGCCTGCATCAAAATAGGCGAAATAGCCGAAACCAAGTCCCATCGCCATCAGAGTAAACGCAATCGGGAAGCCGAGCATTACCATGAACAGGAACAGGCCCAGCATTGTTATTGCAATGACCGGATCACTCATTTGTCTTCGTCCCTTTCAGAGTGGTTGTAATCTGCGCTATCGGCTTGACGCATCAACAGCACTTCAGTTTCTTCGACCTCATCTTCGTCCTGAGACTCGAGCCAAGAACCGTTTTTAATACAGTAGATACAACGCATAACCTGCGCTATACCCTGAATCAACAATAGGATACCGGCTGCGACCATAACGGCCTTGAACTGATAAATAGGAATTCCCGCCGGGCTGTTAACGGACACTTCTCCGTAACCCCAAGAGCGGCTAGCATACTTCCAACCTGTCAGGACCAGCGCGAACATGCCAGGAAAGAAAAATAGTATATACAGAGTGAGATCGACCTTAGCCTGAGTCGTCTCCTTCCAGGTACGGTAAACAAAGTCCCCGCGTACATGCCCGTTTTTGGAAAGCGTATAGGCGCCGCCCATCATGAACAGGGTTCCGTACATAATAAATGACACGTCGAGCGCCCAAGAAGTAGGCGAATTCAACACGTAACGAACAAAAACCTCATAGCCCACGCCAAAAGCCATCAAAATAATTAACCAGGCGAAGGATTTACCGACCCAAGCGGAGAGGTTATCGGCAAATTTGATAAAACTTAACATTATAGATTCCTCGGCTAAGCAGGTGGGGGCTTTCGCCCCCACCAACTGAAACGAAAAAAGGGGGTTACCCTTACATCTTCAGTTTGCCTGGGAAGAAGTGATTGTAAGCGGTTACCACATCGGTTCCGCCCATGATCTCATAGTAACCTACGCGCTCTACCCACTCACGCTGACTATCTAGGCAGCGTTTCATGAATGGATCAGCTTCGAGCTCAGCAATGATCTTATCCCAAGACTGAATCTGACCTTCCAGAATATCTTTAGAAGTACGGTGTACATTAACGCCTTCATCACGCTCAAGTTCCATAAGATCCTGAGAGAACTGATCCAGAGCCAGCATGGTGTTAGCTGTTGAAGCAGATTCAACACCGAACTGCAGGATAGCCTGAAGATCTGGATCCAAAGAATCGAAAAGATCACGATTGAAGATGATTTCGAAAGATTCTGATGCCTGATGGTAAGAACTCAGGTAGTAGTGCTTAGCAACATCAGCGGCACCGAAACGACGGTCAGAAGTCGGGTTATTGAATTCAAACGCGTCGATTACACCACGTTCCATCGCTGGAACGATCTCACCGCCAGGCAGCTGTGCAACAGCCATACCCATGTTCTGGAGCAGATCTGCTGCCAGACCTACGGTACGGTATTTGAAGCCCTGCAGGTCAGCGGCAGTGTTAACTTCATTCTTAAACCAACCGAATGGCTGTGGGAACATTGGGAAGCCCATGAAACCAACGATATTCAGGCCCATGATGTCCTGAGTCAGTTCACGGTAAAGCTCCGCACCGCCCCCTTTGTAGAACCAACCCATCATTGTATTGGCGTTACCACCGAATACAGGGCCAGTACCGAACAGAGAAGCAGCTTTGTTCTTACCATACCAATACACTGGCACCTGGTGACCAGCGTCGATAACACCATCGTTTACCGCATCCAGTACCTGGAATGCTTTTACAACTGCACCAGCTGGCAGCAGTTCGATCTTCAGTCGACCACCAGACATAGCTTCTACACGATCAGTGTACTGCTTAGCCATCTCCTGGAAGATGTCAGAAGCAGGCCATGCAGACTGCATTTTGATAGTGATTGGGTTACCGTGTGAAGCAGCAAGTGCAGATGGAGCCGCCGCTG
>JBFEXW010000340.1:0-2255 GCA_041562495.1 Marinobacterium sp.
GACTAGGGGCAACCTCTAAAATGATCGGCGCGATTCGGATAGCGGCGACTTGTGACCAGTTGGAGATATCTGCTGCTAGCGCACACTGGGACGAGGTTCAGGAGCTGTTCGGTACACTGAAGCGACATTTCGAAGATGTCAGGCTGTTCGTGCAGGCTTATTGTCGTGGTAATTAATAGATAAGGTTTAAAACAGGTGAGTCATTAATGTTGGAAATTAACTGTTTTCATGCGCATGTCTACTATGATGCAGACACACTTAATCAGGCCCGTGAACTCTGTGAAGCCTGCGTCGCTAAGTTTGGGGTGCCGATGGGGCGAATGCACGAAAGACCTGTAGGGCCTCATCCTGACTGGAGTTGTCAGTTGACCGTTCCGGTTGGGATTATCGGTGATCTGATCGGTTATCTTGCGTTAAAACGTAATGGCCTTAACATCTTTGTTCACCCGGATACCGGACAGGATCTGGAAGATCATCGTGATCGTGCAATCTGGATCGGTTCCGAACGCCCTCTCAATCTACAGCAGTTTCTGCCTGAATAAATACGGAAGGTTCAGGGCATGCTGGTCGTTCCTCCAACGGCTTAGACTAAAGTTTTGCCATAATTGAGCTGTTATTGCTGCTAATCCTGACACAGGCGTTTAGCTAATACGCCGGTTTGGGGTATTCTGACATCCACTCTACAGGGGCGTTAAGAATAAGGAAAAAGTATGCACAGCTCACCCTTTGAACAGAACCTTGACCAATGTAGCGCAAATTACGCCGCGCTGACGCCGATCAGCTTTCTTAAGCGTAGTGCGGATATTTACGGTGATTACCTGGCAACGGTTAATGGCGATCAGCGACGTACCTGGGCTGAAACCTACACACGCTGCGTACGCCTGGCTTCAGCGCTGACAAAAGCCGGTATCAAACCCGGAGAAGCGGTGTCGATCATCGCGTCTAACCTGCCAGAGCACTTTGAGACACATTTTGGTGTACCGATGGCGGGTGCCGTTCTTAATTCAATCAACACCCGTCTTGACGCCAGTGCGGTTGCGTTTATTCTGCAGCATGCAGAAGCTAAGGTGTTTCTGGTTGATAAGGAGTTTGGTGAGGTCGCTCGTGAGGCCCTGAGTCAGCTTCCGGACAAACCTCTGGTGATCCATATCGACGATCCGCAGTACGATCAGGGTGTGCTGATTGGCGAGATGGATTATGAAAGCTTTATTGCAACGGGTGATGAGGATTTTCAGTATCCTGAGGTAAAGGATGAGTGGCATGCGATCACGCTGAACTACACCTCAGGTACAACGGGTGATCCTAAGGGTGTGGTATATCACCATCGCGGTGCTTATCTGAATGCGGTCAGCAACGTCACCTCCTGGGGTATGGGGCTCCACCCGGTTTACCTCTGGACGCTGCCAATGTTCCACTGCAACGGTTGGTGCTTCCCCTGGACAATTGCATCTCAGGCGGGCGTTAGTGTCAGCCTGCGTCATGTACGTGCCGATGCAATATTCGATCTGATTAAACGTGAGAAGGTGGAGTATTTCTGCGGCGCACCTATCGTCCTGAATATGCTCAACTCCGCACCTGCCGAACTTAAAGCTGGTATCGAACATGAGGTGAAGGTAATGACAGCGGGGGCTGCGCCCCCGGCTGCGGTTATCGAAGGGATGGAGCGTCTCGGCTTTAAAGTAACGCATGTTTACGGTCTGACAGAAACTTATGGACCCTGCGTGATCTGCGCCTGGCACGACAAATGGAATGACCTCCCGATTGAGGAGCAAGCGGTCCTTAAAGCCCGACAGGGTGTGCGTGCCCCTATGCTGGAAGGACTGATGGTCGCTGATCCGGAAACGATGGAGCCCGTGCCTCAGGATGGTGAAACCATGGGTGAGATCATGATGCGCGGTAATCTGGTGATGAAGGGTTATCTGAAAAACCCATCGACCACCGAAAAGAGCCTTACCGGTGGTTGGTTCCATTCGGGCGATCTGGCGGTATGGCATCCTGATGGCTATATGCAGATCAAGGATCGTTCAAAGGACATTATCATCTCAGGCGGTGAGAATATCTCCAGTATTGAGGTCGAGGGCGTTCTCTATCGTCATCCGGCGATTCAGGAAGCAGCAGTCGTTGCCAAAAATGATGAGAAGTGGGGCGAAACGCCGTGCGCCTTTGTCTCGCTTAAAGAGGGGGCGGAGGTACCAACTGAGGCTGATGTGATCGCCTTCTGCCGTGAGCACCTGGCTCATTTTAAAGCGCCGAGA
>JBFEXW010000341.1:0-2240 GCA_041562495.1 Marinobacterium sp.
AGAGCGCTAGCCTTCATAGCGCAGTTATCACAATAAACTGACCAACGCGAAAGCGTAGCGGCTTGAGTTGTTTGGCATTTGTTTCTACATCTGCGGTAAAAGTACAAAACTTTCTGATTAATCTACATTACTCATCACTTTCTCTTTCAGCATTATTAGCCTATCTATAATTGATGGGTATATCGAACAGAGAGGATAGGCTTGATGAAAACAATTAAGACGCAGGTAGCAATCATTGGTGCAGGCCCTTCAGGACTTCTTCTGGGTCAGCTTCTCCATAAGCGTGGGATCAGTAACGTTATTCTGGAACGCGTTACCGGTGACTATGTGCTGGGTCGTATCCGTGCGGGTATTCTTGAGCAGGGGTTTGCTGATCTGGTTCGTGAAGCCGGTGTTGCCGAGCGCATGGATTCTGAAGGTCATGTGCACGAAGGTGTAGTTCTCTCTGTTAATGGTGTAGATCACCGTATCGACCTTAAACAGCTGACTGGCGGTGATGTCGTGGTTTGTTATGGTCAGGTTGAGATTACTCAGGACCTGATGGATGCGCGTGAAGCCAGTGGTCAGCCTACCTACTACGAAGCGTCTGAAGTTCTGCCTCAGGATGTAAAATCTGATACGCCATATGTCACCTTTAGTCACGGTGGTGAAGCGTACCGTCTCGACTGCGATTTCATTGCTGGCTGTGATGGTTTTCATGGTGTATCCCGTCAGACTATTCCAGAAGATATACGTACTGAATTTGAACGTGTTTACCCGTTTGGCTGGCTGGGGCTGATGTCAGATACCCCACCTTGTCATGAAGAGCTGATCTATGCGAAAAGCGAGCGCGGTTTTGCGCTGGCAAGTCAGCGCTCACCAACGCGGTCACGATACTACCTGCAGGTGCCTCTGACCGATAAGGTTGAGGACTGGTCAGATGAAGCCTTTTGGGAAGAGCTGAAAAAACGTCTTCCTGCTGAAGTGGCAGCCAATATGGTCACTGGACCAAGTATCGAGAAGAGTATTGCTCCGCTGCGCTCATTTGTTTGTGAACCGATGCAGTACGGCAATCTGTTCCTGGTCGGCGATGCGGCTCATATCGTACCGCCTACCGGCGCCAAAGGTCTCAATCTGGCGGCCTCTGATGTGGCAACGCTGTACAAGATATTGACACGTGTTTATGAAACCGGTGATCGTAGCTGTATCGATCAGTATTCAGAGATCGCGCTGCGTCGAGTATGGCACGGTGAGCGTTTTAGCTGGTGGATGACTAACATGCTGCATAACTTCGGTGATGAGATGAGTGTTGAGGGTATGGATGATCAGATGCGTGAGCGCTTTATGACATCAGAACTGGATTACTATCTGGGCTCTGAGAATGGCCGAAAAGCGATTGCAGAGCAGTATGTTGGTTTGCCATACGAAGACCTGAAGTAAGTCAACAGGACAAATGTTGAGAAAAGGTCAGCCTCAGTGCTGACCTTTTGCGTTTTGGGACGCTGATTTTTGTCGGGAGCCTGGTGCTCATTCAGGAGTGGTCGATTGAAACCACTTCGATCTGTTTGTCTGATATCGAAAATCGTATGTTTAAGTCGTACAGCCTGATCCCATAGATACGTTCAACGTCAGACTGATAAGCGGGTCTGGGATCGCAGGCGAGTAGCTCGACAATCTGTTGCTCCAGCGTATTCGGATACTCCGCATGAACTCTTTCCAGATCTTCAGTTGCCTGTTCTGAAAACACGACAGGCTGCTCCAGCCGTTTTACTGAATCAGCCAGATCAAAGCGGGCTTCAGGAAGACTGTCCGCATAGGGCAGGTAGGGTTTGATATCGATAATTGGTGTGCCATCAAGCAGATCCGCACCGCGGACCTCCAATACCAGGTGTTTTCCCTCCTTGCGGATATCGAGAAGCTCTACGGCGGACAGTCCGATCGGATTGGGACGGAAGGGCGCACGTGTTGCGAAAACACCAAGCTTTCTGTTGCCACCCAGACGTGGGGGGCGAACCCTTGGTTTCCAGCCATCGCGTACGGCGCGTGAGAAGATAAACAGCAGCCATATATGCGAACACTCCTCCAATCCTGTTACCGCATCCATACGACTGAACTCGGGTTCGAGCACGATCTTTGCAGTAATAGATGGCGCCAGACCCGGTTGGCGTGGGATGCCAAACTTCTCTGTAAATGGACTGCGAATATAGCCAATTGTCTGTATGTTGAGTTCTTTCATTTGCGGCTAATCCGGCTGGAAAATA
>JBFEXW010000342.1:0-2236 GCA_041562495.1 Marinobacterium sp.
ACTCCACCTACGTTTTTCTCAGTTGATCGAGTGATATCTGAATATCCACGATCGCTTTCTTAATCAGATATTCCATCGCCGCTCTGGCCTCAGATGAATTATGGGCCTTGATCGCAAGGTATACGGATTCATGTAGAGGGAGGCTGTCCTCCCGAACACCGCGCCGGGTATGCGCGAGTCGAATACTCTGCTCAACAGCAGACTCAATAACGTATCCAAGTGTAGCCAAAAGCTCATTACCAGAAGCATGAAGAATCAGTTGATGAAACTGCAGGTCGTACTGGATACTCTCTGGTGTCCCGGTTTGAGCACCTTTCATCTTCTCAAGTGCGGCTTCAATGCCCTCTAACTGTTCATCAGTGGCCCGCTCAGCGGCCAGTTGTGCCGCCATCGGTTCGATGATTGAACGAAACTCATTGAGGCTTCGAATATAATCCCGCTTAGGCCCAACCAGAGACGACCAGTTCATAACGTCCGGATCTAACATATTCCAGCTTTCCCGGGGTTTAACGATGGTGCCTCGTTTTGGACGTGCCTCTAACATCCCTTTCGAACTCAACACCTTGAACGCTTCCCTTAGTGCAGTACGACTCACCTCCAGTTCGGTACAGAACCTTTCCTCGCTTGGCAGGACAATACCCGGCTGATAGTCGCCACGCACAATCCTCAGGCCAATCTCATGAGCGACCTGGCCATGCAAAGAGCGTCGAGAAAAAGTTCTACTGTTATTGTGCGTACCGAGCATCTCTTTCTCCAGCGCGTGGCCTTAATTCAAGCCCGAAAGCCAAACGGCGTTATCCGAAAAATCCAGAACCAGACTGACTACGATCATTTGTAAAACCATTAAGGGCCACACAGACTAAAATTTAACCCACGCATAATTTCCGTCGGCGCAACGCTCATCTAATAGAAGGCGTCCGGATCGAAAGGCGGCTTAAACCAGATCAACTGGAACAACAACTACATCTGAATTGCTTCCAGAACCGCATCGGTCACCTGACGGGTGGTCGCGTTACCACCGAGATCGCGAGGCATAGTTTCACCCTTAGCCGTGACCTGCTCAATCGCCGCCATCAAACGACCCGCCGCGCACGCCTCACCCAGATGCTCAAGCATCATCACCGCACTCCAGAATGAACCTATAGGGTTAGCGATCCCTTTGCCCATAATATCGAACGCAGATCCATGAATCGGTTCGAACATGGATGGGGTATCCCCTTTCGGATTAAGGTTCGCAGTCGGTGCTATTCCCATAGAGCCGGATAAGGCAGCCGCCAGATCAGACAATATATCCGCATGCAGGTTAGTCGCGACGATGGTATCCAGAGAACCGGGATCAAGCACCATACGCGTGGTCATCGCATCGACCAGCATCTTATCCGTTGTAACGTCAGGATATTCAGCCTTTATCTCTTCGAAAATCTGATCCCACATCACCATTCCGTGACGCTGGGCGTTGGACTTGGTCACCAGGGTCAACAATTTTCTAGGGCGTGAGCCTGCCAGCTCGAAGGCAAAGCGCATAATTCGTTCAACACCGGCACGCGTAAAGATAGCAACGTCCATACCGACCTCTTCACTATGCCCTTGATGTGCGCGACCACCGACCCCGGCATACTCACCTTCAGAGTTCTCACGTACGATCACCCAGTCAAAATCTCCAGGTCCAACACCTTCCAACGGACATTTCACCCCCGGAAGAACCCGTGTTGGCCGAACGTTGGCATACTGATCAAATCCCTGACATATATTCAGGCGCAGTTGCCAGAGCGTGATGTGATCAGGAATACGGGGGTCACCAGCAGAACCAAAATAGATCGCATCATAAGCTTTTAACTGATCACGACCATCTTTCGGCATCATCTCGCCGTGTTCCATATAGTAGTCCGCGCCCCAGGGGAAATGATCAATGCTCAGCTCAAACGCACCATCAGACTCGGCGAGCTTGTGCAGCACTTCGACACCCGCTGAAATCACTTCTGCACCAATGCCATCACCCGGGATCGCCGCTATCTTATAGGTTCGCTTTGACATTTATATTCCTTAACCTGATGCGGGCAAAGCGGCCTCGCTGCTACTTTTTAATCAGCTAAAACATTCCAGTATTGCTTTGTATAGCAATAACCAATAGGATTAATTGTCATACAATATGCCTAATGAAAAATTTCTGTCAAGACGCCAATAAAAAAGATCCCGATGACGAAACTGCCGACTCAACTTATCTGTGTCGACTGGG
>JBFEXW010000343.1:0-2230 GCA_041562495.1 Marinobacterium sp.
GAAAATCTGTCATGAGCAGAAGGTTCCTGTAGTAGCACGTGGAGCCGGAACCGGGCTTTGTGCGGGCGCTATGCCGCATAACGACGGTGTAGTGCTGTCGATGGCCAAGTTTAACCGAATCCTTGAGATCGATACCGAAGGCCAGACGGCGCGTATTCAGCCGGGCGTTCGTAACCTTGCGATCAGTGAAGCGGTTGGCGATTTCGGTCTCTACTACGGTCCGGATCCATCCTCTCAGATCGCCTGTACTATCGGCGGTAACGTCGCAGAAAACTCCGGTGGTGTGCACTGTCTGAAGTATGGTCTGACGGTTCACAACATGCTGAGTGTTCAGTTCCTGACGATGGAAGGCGAGATGCTTACCTTCGGTAGTGAGGGGCTGGATTGTGCCGGTATGGATATGCTGGCGCTGCTGATCGGCTCTGAAGGCCTTCTTGGTGTAGTTACTGAAGTTCGTGTCCGTCTGTTGCCGCGTCCTGAGCGTGCGCAGGTTGTTATGGCCGGTTTTGATTCAGTGACTAAGGCAGGTGATTCTGTTGGTCAGATTATCGCTGAAGGGATCATTCCCGGCGGCCTTGAGATGATGGATGGCTTTGCGATCCAGGCGGCGGAAGCTTTTGCTCAGGCGGGCTATCCACTGGATGCTCAGGCTTTGCTGCTTTGCGAATTGGATGGCACCGAAGAGGAGGTGTCTGAGCACATCGAAGCGGTTGAAAATCTGTTTAGGAAACTGGGTGCAACCTCAATTCGCACTTCTCAGTCTGAAGAGGAGCGAGCTCGTCTATGGGCGGGTCGTAAATCGGCATTCCCGGCTGTAGGTCGTATCTCACCAGACTATTACTGCATGGATGGCACGATTCCTCGTGGTCAGTTGGCTCATGTGCTGCTCGAGATGCAGAAGATGTCAGACCACTACGGTCTGCGTGTTGCCAACGTATTCCACGCCGGTGACGGTAACCTTCACCCGCTGATTCTGTTTGATGCAAATATCCCGGGCGAGCTGGAGCGGACTGAAGAGTTCGGCGGCAAGATCCTTGAGCTTTGCGTTGAAGTGGGCGGCTGTATTACTGGTGAGCACGGTGTTGGTTACGAAAAGCTACGCCAGATGCCAGCGCAGTTCTCTGATGCGGAGATCGCTCAGTTCCACGAAGTTAAGCGTGCCTTTGATGCTCAGGAGTTGCTGAATCCAGGTAAAGGGATTCCAACGCTGAGAAGTTGTCAGGAGTACCGGACGTTGAATATGGATATTACTCCTAACTCGGAAGTGTCCAGTCAGTCACAGAAAGGAGATGCAGCACATGGCTGATATTCTGAATTCATTGGTTGAGCAGGTTGAGTCAGCGGTTGCTGAAAACCAGCCTCTGTCAATCAACGCCGGTGGCACTAAAAGCTTCATGGGGCGTGATAAGACTGAAGGACTGCGTCCGATCGATGTTGCTGAACATTCTGGCATTGTAACTTATCAGCCGGTTGAGCTGGTGATGACAGCGCGTGCGGGTACAAAGATCAGTGAGATCGAAGCTGCGCTTGACGAGCAGAATCAGATGCTGGCATTCGAACCACCACACTTCGGTGAGCAGTCGACAATCGGTGGCACTCTGGCGACTAACCAGTCGGGTCCAGGTCGTCGCTGGTGGGGGTCGGTACGTGATCATGTGTTGGGTGTTCGTTTGATCAATGGCCGTGCAGAGCATCTGCGTTTTGGTGGTCAGGTGATGAAAAACGTAGCGGGCTACGACCTGTCGCGTCTTCAGGCGGGTGCGATGGGTGGTCTGGGACTTCTCACCGAGGTTAGCTTCAAAGTACTGCCTAAGCCAGCTGCCCTGCAAACACTGGTGTTTGACTGTGATCAGAATGAAGCGATCAGCATGATGAATAAGCGTGCTGGTGAGTCTAAACCAATCTCGGCAGCAACCTGGATGGATGGTCGACTGTACATCCGTCTGGCGGGTGCAGCCTCAGCTGTAGAGTCAACCTGTAAAGCCTGGGGTGGCGAACGACTGGAAGATGCACAGAGCTTCTGGCGCAAACTTCAGGATCAGCAGGTGGAGTTCTTTAATTCTGAGAGCCCGCTATGGCGTTTTTCGATCAATTCAACAGCCGCTGCATTGAATGTTGAAGGCGATACGCTGGTGGATTGGTGTGGCGCCGTTCGCTGGTATCAGGGTGAACATGAACTGGAAAAGATGGCCGCAATTGCTCAGCAGGCAGGTGGTCAGGTGAGCCTCTA
>JBFEXW010000344.1:0-2221 GCA_041562495.1 Marinobacterium sp.
AGCCTGATCATCGAGGGACCTGAGAACCAAAGGACCCAGCACCTCCGGCCTGACCTCATTCTGCAGTATTTCAGGTACCAGCGACTGCTGTGCCAACAGGTTTGGCAGAGAGATATACCTGGTTTTAAGCAGTCTTGAGATCAGTTTGTAAGTAATGCCAGCCATGCGATAGGCAACCACCATTGGTTTTTGGCACAACATCGCTTCAAGGGTGGCAGTACCAGAGGCGATCAACACACTATCGCAGGCCATTAATGCCTTTTGCGAATCACCCTTCACCAGCGTAATTTTTAGCTCTCCTCCCGCTTCAGCAAGCATATCACTCAGTTGCTGAAAGCGATGCGTATTAGCTGCTGGCATCAGAAACTGCAGATCAGGTCGTTGCTGCGCCATCCAGCGAGCCGTTTCAATAAAAGCCGGCCCCAGTTTTGCCACCTCGCCTCCACGGCTACCCGGCATCAGCGCTATCACCGGACGCGATACATCCAGATTAAAAGCTTCACACAATTCCGTCCGGGAGAGATCAAGTGGTAATCGACTCGCCAGAGGGTGACCTATAAAGCGGGCATCTACACTTGTATCCTGATAATAACTGGATTCAAACGGCAGAAAACAGAGCATCAGATCGACCGACCGTTCTATTTTGATGATCCGCTTTTGTCTCCAGGCCCAAACCGATGGGCTTACGTAGTGCACCGTTGGCACATCTATCGCCTTTAATGATTCTTCGATATGGAGATTAAAGTCGGGAGCATCCACCCCGATAAAAAGATCCGGAGGATTAGTACACCAGCTTGTAATTAATCCTTTACGTCGCTTATAGAGTTCGGGGAAACGTTTTAAAACCTCTACCAAGCCCATAACCGAGAGGCGTTCCATCGGGAAAACCGACACCAATCCCTCAACCCTCATGCGGGAGCCGCCAACACCTTCGAACTGAATGGAGGGAAATCGCCGCTTTAACGACCGCATCAGCCCCGCTGCCAAAATATCGCCAGACTCCTCTCCGGCGACTATGGCTATGCGTAACTGTCGGGTCTTCACCTGATTAGCGGATGATTCCACGGGTAGAGGACTGTAGCGATCGCAGCAGCGGCAGTAGTGCGGGCTCTGCGCCAGACATAGATTCAATTTGAGCAATCGCCTCGGCCAATGGAAGCTTCTGACGATGAATTATTTTATACGCATGCTTCAGCTGACGAATCGCCTCAGTGGTAAACCCTCTGCGCTTTAACCCCTCTGCATTGATTCCATGAGGCTTAGCCGGATTACCTGTTGCCATCGTATAGGCAGGAATATCTTTCAGTACCACAGTACCAGCACCACACATCACATGTGCACCGATACGACAAAACTGATGAACCGCAGTGAAGCCACCAAGAATCGTATAATCATCAACATGAACATGCCCGGCCAGAGCGGCGTTATTAGCAAGTATCACCTGATCGCCAACAACGCAGTCATGCGCCACATGGACATTGGCCATCAATAGGTTGCCACTACCGATTCTGGTTATACCCTGATCCTGAACAGTACCGCGATGGATAGTGACTCCTTCCCGAATCACATTATCATCACCAATCTCCAGGCGAGTAGGCTCGCCCTGATACTTTTTATCCTGACAATCCTCGCCCACTGATGCGAACTGAAATATCTGATTATTACGACCAATCCGGGTAGGCCCCTTAACGACCACATGCGAAGCAATACGGGTGCCCTCGCCAATTTCAACATTTGGGCCAACTATCGTCCAGGGACCTATCTCTACGTTGTCCGCGATCTTCGCGCTGGGATCAACTATCGCTTCTGGGTGGATCAAACTCAGACCTTTCTATCTGCACAGAGAATTGTAGCGGAACTAACGGTATCGCCGTCGACGCTGGAACGAACTTCAAATTTCCAGATACCGCGTTTTTCAGATACTACTTTTGCTTCCAGCTGGAGTCTATCTCCAGGAACCACCGGACGCTTGAATCTCAGATTATCTGCGCCAACAAAATAGTAGATCGAACCGTCCTGCGGACGCTTACCCATAGATTTAAAACCGAGAATTCCTGCCGCTTGCGCCATAGCCGCAAAAGGCCCCGTCAAGCAGGACAATTTCTTTCTCTGGAAATCTTTTGCGGATATTGTAGGCAGCTGATAACCCGGTGAATCCACCCCCCAAGATAAGGATATCTGCTTTGTGACTGCCTCTGAGGGGTTCATTGATCTTTTGATG
>JBFEXW010000345.1:0-2209 GCA_041562495.1 Marinobacterium sp.
CTGCTGGTCTTCTCCGGACTCAATAACAACACCTTCTCAGGTTTATCATTTTTCTTCCGTATTCTAGGGTGGTGTTTATTGATGCTGCACTCTGCTGTTTTTGCACAGATATTCTCGGTCACCATGCCGGTATTCTCGATGGTGTTGATCGGGCTGTTCCTGAAACGTATAGGCATGATGCCAGAAGAGTTTATCAGCGGTGCATCCAATCTTGTTTACAAGGTGACTATGCCGGTCCTGCTGTTCCTGGCACTGGCAAAGTCAGATCTTACCAGTCAGATCGATATGCTGCTGGTAAACTACTATATCGTCGCTAACTTTATGATCATCGGTCTTTGCTGGGTCGCAGCAAAGCTGTGGATTCGTCCGGATCAGCGAGCCGTCTTTATTCAGGCGGGGTTTCGCGGAAATCATGGCATTATCGCGCTGGCACTGGCAATTAGTCTCTATGGCGATGAAAGCCTGCAGTTGGCGGGTGCGATGGCCGGTCTGGCTGCCTTTATGAATAACATTCTAGCGGTTGTTATCTTTTCAATCTTTAGCGAAAACTATAAGCCGAAACTGTCCAAGGTTGTTAAGGATATAGTGCTCAGCCCGATGATTATTGGGGTTGTGGCCGGTGCAGTTGTCTCTCTGCTGGGTATCCGTTTTCCTGGTTGGATAGTGCAGTCAGGAACTTTTCTTGGGTCTTTAACACTGCCTCTGGCATTGCTCTGTGTTGGCGCAACACTCTCGATCAAGACGCTGAGAGAGTCAGGCGTCGTAGCGATTCATGCAACGCTGATGAAGTTGGTATGGGTTCCGGTGATATTCACAACGCTCGGCTGGTACGTTGGCGTTCGTGATGTTTCATTGGGAATTCTGTTTATCTTCTTCGCCACACCAACGGCGGCAATCAGTTACATTCTGGCAAGAGTGTCCGGATCAGACGAAAAACTGGCGGCCAATATTGTCGTGATGACCACCTTTGCGTCGATGATCACCATTATTGCAGGTCTCTATCTGCTACAGAGCTGGGGATTAACGCCCTGATAATCAGGCGTTAGTTCCCCAATAGAACATACCAGCGTGCTTACCCAGAATTGTCGCTGACTTGTAACTGGTGCTGGGTCTTTCGGTCAGTCCGTAACATACGTGCAGCGGTAGCAGATGCTCCTCTCTTGGGTGGCAGAAGCGCGCAAATGGTGCTTCTTCCCAATCGATTAGCCGCGCTTCAATTTCGGTTTTAGACAGGTTCTCATTAGTCAGAGTTTCGTGTAGCCAATGCTCAAACCCCAGATTTTTCTCACGAAGCTCGGCTGTATCCGGTGCATAAAATGCACGCATATTATGGAAAGAGAATCCTGAGCCGATAACGAGAAGATCATCTATATCAAGCGAGATAAGAGCCTTACCTATCTGAATATGAATCTCAGGATCCAGACTGGATACAAGCGATAGCTGTACAACCGGAATATCTGCGTCCGGATACATCACTTTTAGTGGCACAAACATCCCGTGGTCGAATCCTCTCTGATCATCTAAATCAGATTCAATTTCAGCGTTATTCAGCGCTGCGTTGACCTGCTGTGCCAGCTCAGGGTATCCGGGAGCCGGATACTGGATCTCGTAAGATTCCGGAGGAAAACCATAGTAGTCATAAATCAGCATGGGTGATTTCCCGGAGGTGATCTGTGGGCGCTCTGATTCCCAGTGAGCACTGATTAACAGGATGGCTGAGGGTTTGGGTATCTCTTTGGCGAACTCTTTGAGTACGTCAACCATCTCTGCATGGTCCGCGGCGCCGAGCAGAGGACGTGGGCCACCACCATGAGAGATAAACAGTACGTTAGGTGTAGACATTAACAGACTCCAATATGTATCTGGACGAGAATGATAGATAGCTTACTCCGGTGCCCAGAGGTTAATAAGAAGGTTATAACGAATATTTCTGAACAGTCTGTGCAAAATTTTGTTGTATGGTTTATGCAGACTGAACGGGAGTATTTATGGCATCTAGAGTGGACGAAGAGTTCTGCACCTACGTTGTTGATCTGATGCAGCTGGTGGCACCTGTTTCGGCTCGCCGGATGTTTGGCGGATATGGTGTTTTCGTTGATGGTTTAATGGTTGCGTTGATACATCAGCGCACACTCTATCTTAAAGTGGATGCCCAAACACGAGGCGTGTTTGAAGAGCAGGGGATGGAACCCTTCTTCTATACTCGTCA
>JBFEXW010000346.1:0-2207 GCA_041562495.1 Marinobacterium sp.
TCAAGCATGACACCGACCAGACCGCTGAGGTCGTCATCTACGTCAAACACAGCTTTATAGAACACCACATCTCTGATTGAACCATCAGCGTAGGTGACCTGAGCTTCATAAACCTGTTTACCGCCGCGCTGAAAGAGTGCGTTATCAGCCTCATAGTAGACTTGAGCGAGTTTTTCATCCCAGAGTTCAAATACGGTTTTGCCCAGCAGCTCCTCTTTTGGAACTCCGACAAAACGTTCAAATGCTGAATTACAACCGAGATAACGGCCATCCGCATGTTTATAGAAGATGGGTGCAGGAATAGCTTCGATAATCGCATCCAGCAGGGTTGCCGCATGTATGTTTGTGGTCAGATTATCGAACTGAGTTGGCATTATTCCTCTCTGGTGAAGCCATATCTGATGTTGTTATTTATATTTTTCTGAGTCAGAAAACAGGTCAAAGCGATAGGGAGCAATAGTAATACATTTGGCCGGTCAGTGGCACTCGGTAGGATTCCTAACTTCAGATAGCGGTCGGTTGGCGGCCTGTTGAGCTGACAAAAACTAACCCTTAAGTTGAAAATTGATCAGTCACTTGGGCGAGGTCCACATTACTAAAGTCTAATATAATTCGCCTGTCTCTAATATAACCACTTTTTTGGTAATGGGTGTCGATGATTAGTCTTCTTAGCTTGGATTATGTCAGTGTCCAACGCTATAAATCTGAGATTGTTAAGCACTTTGACTTGCTCTCTACAGATGATATTTACAACCGTTTCGGGCGGCATATGAACGTTGAGTCAGTTGTGCAACAGGTTAGCCAGCAACTGGGAGATTCCCGTAATCGCTGGTATCTGGCTGTATCTGCTGATCTGACTAATCTGATGACTGAATCCTTAGTTTTGGGTGTTCTGCAGATGTCTGTAGATACCAAGCATTCAGATGCTGAAATTGGTATCAGTGTGCTGCCTGAAGCACGCCGTAATGGCATCGGCAAACGCCTTCTCAAGCTAGCTAAGATGGAAGCAGGCATCTTTGGCCTTAAAACCCTGATGGTACATATGGTTAGCAGTAACCGGGCGATGCGCGGACTGGCGCAGGAGGTCGGTATCCCGGTGAAGTTTATGGGGATGGGTGAAGCCGGTGGTGAGTGTCAGCTTGAACCTGCAACGCCATCTGTGACTGAACTCTGGGCCTACTATACCGGGCAGTTCCTCGGGCGTATCGATGGCTATGCCAAGCCCTATGGTGCCAGCGTAGGTGATATAGAATCACTGTATAAGCGCTTCGGACTGCTTAGTTAATCAGTTACGGCTTTATCACCAGCACTGAGTGTTGTTGACGCGGTAGTTATTCAGGAAGTCCATCGTTCTGCGTTCCAGCGCAGCGTCATGCGGATGGTGAAGCCAGTTAAGCAGGGATGGTTGGCTGGTTAATGATTTTGCGATCTCGATCTCATACACGATAGGCTCTATCGTTTAATTCTTACCGAGTGCTGCTTCCCGGTGTGCTATCTCTTCGGTCCAGATTTTGACAATCGTTCTGGCAGTAAGAGAGACACTTATCGCGATTAGCAGTGCTGCAATAATCGCGATAGGAGTGAGTAGGGCAATAAGCCGGGTCCGTGTATTCATCTATTATATTTCTTAGTCAAGCTTCCTGATTTAACCCTGTGAGCGATAGGGTTAAAACTTGGAAGTTGGATAGATTTTTTATCGATCAGCTCAAAACCATCTATTCTTCAACTAAGAATATAGTTTATGCAGTGTGAAACAGACGGTATTTCACAGAAGCGGGGCTGAGAGAGTTTTGACGCAGTATCTTGAAAAATCCGCCGACCAGTTCTTACCTTCAAAAATTCAGGATCCAAGACAGGTAAAGCGGAATATCTTTGTCGGATTGTCTGTGGTGTTGATAGTCGTTGTTGTGGGGCTATCTTTTGAAGCTTATTTTGCTGCAGCCAAGTTAGGAGCCATCTTTGTTCCCTTGAATTTCAGGGCCAAGGCGGATGAGTTATCCTATATGATCGCCAATGCCCAGACCAAGGTCATATTTACAGGGAGCAGATATGTGGCTATGGTGGATACCCTGTTACCGCAATTATCCACAGGCATCTTCACCACCCCGGTCATCTATAACGTCTACTACCCTCCAATCTATGACATGGCCATTGCTGATGTTACTGGCGATGGGCTGAATGACCTCGTGGTATTGCACGGCATGCCA
>JBFEXW010000347.1:0-2198 GCA_041562495.1 Marinobacterium sp.
ATGGAAGGGTCAACTATTCCGATGATGGTCAGCCTGTGAGCATTTTTGGCTCCTGTCTTGATATCTCTGAACAGAAACATAGAGAGGCTCTGATCACTGAGCAGAAAAACGAGATTGAAACTATCTTCAATTCGGCACCTGTTGCTATGTGTTACGTGAATAACGAGGGTACGATCTATCGACGTAACGATGCCTTTGTAAAGCTGTTCGGTTACACCGAGGAGGAGGTTCCTGATGTGGAAACCTGGTTCCCAACCCTGTACCCCGATCAGTCGCAGCGAAATGAGGTTCTTCAACGATGGAACAAACATGGTGAAGTTGCCCGTCAGTCGGATGGCTTGATTGCCCAGGATATCTATCGCGTGACGATTAAAGGCGGAGAGCAACGCTGGGTTCAGATCGGTGGTCAGTTCTTCGACGATGGCTTCATAGCGACCTGTATCGATGTGACCAGTGAAGAGATGGTAAGACGGGAGATGATTAGCGCCCGCCAAAAGGCGGAAGCCATAAATTATGAGATTGAAACGATCTTCAACTCCGCGCCTGTCGCAATGTGCTACGTCAATGGCAAAGGTGAAATCTATCGTCGCAACGACGCCTTTGTAAAACTGTTTGGTTATACCGAGGTGGAGGTGCCGGATATTCAGACTTGGTTCCCAACACTGTATCCCGATGAAGGGTATCGAAATGAAGTTATGGAACGCTGGCTGCATCATAATGAAGTCGCCCAGCAGACCGATGGTTTAATCAACTCCGATATCTATCAGGTCATGATTAAAGGTGGAGAGCAACGCTGGGTGCAGATCGGTGGTCAGCTCTTTGGTGATGGTTTTATTGCGACCTGTATCGATATGACCAATGAGGAGATCGCAAAACTGGAGTTGATCGATGCCCGCCAAAAAGCGGAAGCGGCCAATGTTGCAAAATCCGCTTTCTTGGCCAATATGAGCCATGAGATCCGTACGCCACTGAACGCGGTTATAGGTTTGCTCTATCTGGCGGAAAGAGCCGATACCAAAGATGACATCCTGAAGTTTCTTTCGGATATACATAAGAGTTCTAAGGTGCTGCTTGCGTTGATTAATGACATTCTTGATGTCTCCAAAATAGAGGCTGGAGAACTGTCGCTGGAGTCGAGGCCCTTCCAGCTATCGGCGCTTTTTGATCATATGACAACTTCAGCGCGGACGCTCGTTGTTGAGAAGAAGATTGATTTTCAGATTGAGATAGAAAAGTTTGACAATGACTATGTTATCGGCGACGAACTGCGCGTTGGACAGATACTGCTCAACCTGCTGAACAACGCGATTAAGTTTACCCAAGAGGGATATGTCCGCCTGAGCATTTCGCGGGAAGATAATGACAGGATACGCTTTGATGTTGAGGATACCGGTGTTGGTATGTCCGCTGCGGTGCAGGCGGATGTGATGAAGCCCTTTACTCAGGCAGATCCTAGCACCTCCCGGCAGTACGGCGGCTCGGGTCTTGGGCTGACCATCGTTAATTCGCTGGTAGCTATGATGGGCGGCGAATTTACAATACAGAGTGATGAGGGCAAGGGTTCGAAGGTCAGCGTTGTTTTACCCCTGCCTGAGTCTGAAGCGCAGGATAGTTATCTTAGAGTTCAGAAAGCCGAATTTGATAAAACGGCAATGTCAGTCGCAGATGCAACTGAAGATACGCGGATCGCGCTTAACGATAAACCACTGAAGGGCTTGAATATCCTGGTTGCGGAGGATAACCCCATTAACCAGATGGTGATGCGCAATATTCTGGCTAAATTGGGTGCCGAGGTAATGATTGCTTCCAACGGGCAGATAGCTGTCGACCTGATTCGTGAAGGTGGTACAGCGATAGATCTGATTCTGATGGATATGCAGATGCCGGTGAAAGATGGTTTGGTTGCGACGCGGGAGCTAAGGGCTCTGGAGCTGGGGAAAAACCTGCCAATTGTCGCGTTGACTGCTAACGCATTGAAACAGGAGCGGGAGCGATGCCTGGAAGCAGGGATGGACGACTATCTGACAAAACCGGTTGATACGGAGTTGATGATATCGGTGATCCTTCTTCAAACAAACAAACATCGATAAATAGCCGGGTATGCCAAGGAAGGCTGATAAAATTTTAAGTTCACTAATCTTTATAAATGCTGATCAGCCGGAAGAACAGCTCTCCCGGATCAGTACTCTGTCAAATGC
>JBFEXW010000348.1:0-2194 GCA_041562495.1 Marinobacterium sp.
CTTGATGACGTCCAGCGCGTATTCCACAACGTTCAACTCTGATCTGCTGCACAATATAGAGCCCGAATAACCTGTATTCGGGCTTTTCCCTCCTCTCTTTTTCTTTTCTCGTCTACTGTTAGATAAGAGTTAATAGATCTAACTGAGACAGAGTTTATGAGAGATATAGATATTGCCCGCGAAGCCTCTGCTGAATCAATCTTTACGATTGCGGCGAAACTGGACATTCCTGATTCTGAACTGATCCCCTATGGTCGGGATAAAGCCAAGCTGAGTGCTGGGTTTCTAAAATCGCTAGAGACTAAGCCAGAGGGTAAGCTGATACTGGTAACCGGTATGTCGCCTACTCCGGCGGGTGAAGGGAAAACCACGACCGTTGTCGGGCTGGGAGATGCATTAAACCGGGCAGGGAAACGCGCGACCATCTGTCTGCGTGAGCCAAGTCTGGGGCCCTGCTTCGGAATGAAGGGTGGTGCTGCCGGGGGAGGCTATGCACAGGTGATCCCGATGGAAGATATTAATCTCCATTTTACCGGCGACTTCCACGCAGTGGCTGCCGCTCATAACCTGCTGGCTGCAATGATCGATAATCAGTTGCAGTGGGGTAATCCCTGTAATCTGGATCCACGTAAGATCACTTGGCGCAGGGTGCTGGACGTCAACGATCGGCCGCTCCGCGAGGTGATCATTGGCTTGGGTGGGGCGGCAAACGGGATACCGCGGGAAACCGGGTTTGATATTACCGTCGCCTCCGAGGTGATGGCGATACTCTGTCTGGCAACCGATTACGAGGATCTCACTCGGCGTCTCGCAGCTATTGTCGTTGGTTATACGCCAACGGGAGAGGCGGTCTGTGCGTCCGATATAAAAGCTCAGGGTGGCATGGCGGCGCTGCTGAAAGATGCCTTCCTGCCCAATCTGGTACAAACGTTGGAAAATAACCCGGCATTTATTCATGGTGGGCCTTTTGCCAATATCGCCCATGGATGTAACTCGGTAATTGCGACCAAAACGGCGCTCAAATTGTCTGATTATGTGGTTACGGAGGCGGGTTTTGGTGCTGATCTGGGCGCCGAGAAGTTCTTTGATATCAAATGCCGAAAGGTGGGGTTGATCCCCGAAGCCGTTGTACTGGTTGTCAGCGCCCGCGCACTAAAGATGCATGGGGGGATCGGTAAAGATCGCCTGGCGGCTGAGAACACTGAAGCGGTTGTAAAAGGGTGTGAAAACCTCGGAAGACATCTCCGCAACCTCGGTTATTTCGGTGTTCCGGTAATTGTTGCAATTAATCGCTTTGCAACCGATACAGGGGCTGAAATTGACGCAGTAATCCGCTATTGTGGGCAGTTTCATGTTGATGCGCTGGTCTGTACCCATTGGTCAGATGGGAGTGAGGGTGCGCAGCAACTGGCATCACGGGTAGTTGAGCTGGTCGATCAGGGGAAAGGGCAGTTTCGTACGCTTTATGATGACAATCTGCCGCTCTGGGAGAAAGCCCGAATGGTTGCCCGGACCCTCTACGGTGCAGACGATGTTATTGCCGATAAAAAGGTCAGAGATCAGTTTAAAAGTTTACAGGATCAGGGGTTTGGGTTGTTACCGGTGTGTATGGCTAAGACCCAGTACAGTTTTTCTACTGACCCTCAGTTACTGGGGGCGCCAACCAACCATGTCGTACCGATCAGGGAGGTGCGCTTAGCGGCGGGAGCTGAGTTTGTGATTCCTGTCTGCGGTGATATTCTGACGCTGCCCGGGCTGCCGCGTACGCCTGCGGCGGAGGGTATCTACCTTAATGATCAGGGAAAAATTGAGGGACTTTTTTAATAACGTAAAACTTTTTTATAAAATCCATCCCCCTAAAAAAATATTTCAAAAACAGTCACTTGGCATAAAAATGCAATCTGGTATCTCGTATCATGAAAATTTTTAAAGCATAAAGAGCTGTTACTTAGACCCTAGTCGTAATACTTTTATAGGATCAAGCGTTTGCCATGGTTATACGCTTGAGTCGGGGTTTCAGGTAGTCAGTCAAGGAAATGGCTGCTGCTTGTAACAGCAACACACGTTATACGGACCGAAAACAACAACATCGTTAACGAGGTGACTAATGTCCAAAACGACAGAAAACAAAGCGATGAATCGTCGCTCTTTCCTTAAAGGCAGTGCTGCTGCTGGTGCTCTGGCTGCAGGCGCA
>JBFEXW010000349.1:0-2183 GCA_041562495.1 Marinobacterium sp.
AGCGATGCTAGAAATTCTCTATGAAGACCCATATCTGGTGGCCATAAATAAGCCATCGGGACTGTTGGTACATCCAAGCTGGATCGCCCCCAGGTCTACACCTAATATGATGTCGATGCTGAAGAAACAGTTGGATGCGGAAAAACTCCATACCGTGCATCGTCTCGATCGTGCCACTTCAGGCGTAATTCTGGTGGCGAAGGAACTTGCGGCGGCGCAGCAAATGCAGCACTCTTTCGTATCTCATGAAGTACAGAAAACCTACCAGTGCATTGTTCGTGGATGGGTTGAAGAGGCTGAGCGAATTGATTACCCGCTGGTGCCAAAAAAAGATAAATATGCAGAGCCTTTTGCGCAGGAAAATCCTGAGCCTAAAGAGGCTGTGACCGATATTCGTCCACTCGCCAGTGTGGAACTTGATATCGCAATTGGCCGCTACCCTAAAGCGCGCTATTCACTGGTTGAAGCAAAACCTAAAACAGGTCGCAAACATCAGATTCGGCGCCATATGAAACACCTGCTGCATCCGATTGTGGGTGATACGAAATATGGAGAGGGTAGACATAACCGCCTGTTCAGAGAGCATTTCGACAGTCATCGACTTCTGCTTATGGCGACCGAGATTGAGTTAAATCATCCGGTAACAGGACAACCCCTGAAAATCGCGGCACCGATCGCTGAAGAGGTTGAGCGTTTGTATAAGTTGTTTGGGTGGTGTCTTCCTGATAATCACAAGACGCAGTGAACACGGTCTGAATGGGGGGGCTATAAAACCTCCCCCGTTTGCAATTTAGCTTAACCAGTTTTCCGGATCATTCTCATCGATGAAAACGGTTGGCCATTCATCACGTTTTGCCAGCATCACCTTAGCGACCGCTTTTGCGCCTTCAAGATCGTGACTGGCCGCCCAGCCACACTGAAGCTCATTACAGGCAGGGACCGCATCAGCGACCAGTACATCTTCCAGCGTATTTGCCAGTGCATCGAGAATCTCCTGATAGTTATCGTGATTCATGACTGACAGGTAGAACCCGGTCTGACAGCCCATAGGACTGAAATCCAGTACACAGTTGAGATGGTTGCGGATAAATTCAGCGATCATGTGTTCCAGAGAGTGGAGCGAAGGCATCTCCATGTGCGCTTTATTGGGCTGGCAGAAACGTACGTCGTATTTGTGGACGCGATCTTTAGTCCCTTCGGTAACGCCAACTAGGCGAACATAAGGCGCAACCACTTTAGTATGGTTGAAATTGAAACTCTCGACATTGTTCATCTGGCAGATCCGTGCTGAAAATTTGGGACGCTATGCTAGCATAGCAACACAGATCCTTTCATCAGTGAATTGGAAGTGCAATAAATGAATCAGACTGATAAAACCATCACAGACGACTGGCCTGAACGACCTCAGGAATCGACCAATCCACTGGACGAGATCAAGCAACTGCGGGCAGGTCAATTGAGACACTGTGCTATAAAACAAAAAGTTGAAATGGAAGCGTTGCTCAGTCAGGCTGAAGATCAGCAAAACGCTGAGAAAAATGATTAAAATTCCGGCGAACACTCGTCACCTTAAGCTGAGCTCGTGCTAGCATATCAGCTGGTTATTGCTACTTTATATATATCATCTTTTGGATCACCTTTAGTTATGCCTGAATCAGTTTTGCTCACTAATCTTTTGTCGCAAACTTCATCTCTTAAAGTCGGTCTTGTCGGGGCGATGGATCAGGAGATTGAACGCTTAAAGTCGAGCATTTCGGGTATACAGGTCGAAGAGATTGCCGGGTTTGAGTTTTATACTGGTGAGATTGATGGTGTTTCCGTTGTGCTTCTCAAATCAGGCATCGGTAAGGTTAACGCCGCGATAGGTACCAGCTTGCTGATTGACCGTTTTGCCCCAACCTGTGTGATCAACACCGGATCAGCCGGTGGCTTTGATCCGGCGCTCAATGTGGGCGATGTGGTTATCTCCGATGAGGTTCGTCATCACGATGTGGATCTGACTGTATTTGGATATGAGATTGGTCAGGTTGCGCGTATGCCCGCGGCTTATGTTTCAGATCCGCTGCTGATTGAAATCGCGGAAAGCCTGATCGACAAAATGGAAGGTATTCAGACCAAACGAGGTTTGATCGCGACAGGTGATACCTTTATGAATGACCCTAGACGTGTTGAACATGCCCGTA
>JBFEXW010000350.1:0-2133 GCA_041562495.1 Marinobacterium sp.
GCCACTGCCTCGGAGATGGAATCTACGCCCTCAGATAGCCGATGCGTTGCTGATAGAAATTGCAGCTGCGGACCACAGTCAGCACAGGCATTGGTCTGAGCGTAAAAACGACGCTCATCCGGAGATTTATACTCCGCTCTGCACGCAGCACAGAGATCAAACGATCTCATGCTAGTCCGACAGCGATCATAGGGCATGGCTGAGATCAGGCTGTAACGCGGCCCGCACTGAGTACAGGTAATAAAGGGGTAGCGATAGCGGCGGTTGCCGGGATCAAACAGTTCCGAGAGGCACTCTGTACAGATTGCCATATCGACTGGTACATCGCTTGTCAGTTGTGAATGTGCTGTCAGAGATTCAGCGATTGAAAAGCTATCGAAGTACTGAATCTCCGCTGGAATTTCAGTATCAATCGAATCTATCTGTGCGGCTGTGGGCTGTTCACGCCAGAGTCGCTGCTGAAATTGGTTAAGTTTATCTTCCGCTCCCACCAGCTCGACAAAGGCGCCGGTCGCAAAATTGCTAACCTGTCCCGTCAGGCCTAGCTCAGTCGCCAGGGAACGGACAAAGGGTCGAAAGCCAACACCCTGAACCCGTCCGCAAACAGTGAGGTTGTGCTGTAAAATCACGAATGTCGGTTTTTCAGCCAGTCGATCCAAACATCCATCCCCTCTCCGCTGCGAGCAGAGAGCTGAATCACCTCAATATCCGGATTGATCCGGCGGGCGTACTCAATCGACTTATCAACATCGAAGTCGACATAGGGAAGCAGATCGATCTTATTGATAATCATCAGACCGGACGCATAGAACATATCAGGATATTTTAGCGGTTTATCCTCCCCTTCGGTAACAGATAGCACCGCTACTTTGGCATCCTCACCCAGATCAAATGCCGCCGGGCACACCAGATTGCCTACGTTTTCGATAAACGCGAAATCGATATCTGCCAGATTCCAGTGCTCCAGAGCATGCCCCACCTGATGTGCATCGAGGTGACAACCTTTTCCGGTATTGATCTGTACCGCTTCAGCACCGGTCGCACGGATACGCTCAGCATCCACCTCTGTCTGCTGATCTCCTTCAACTACCACCACTTTAAACTCAGATTTGAGGCGTTCGATGGTCGCTGCCAACAGTGTGGTTTTGCCAGATCCGGGACTGGAGACCAGATTGAACGCGGCTACGCCATTCGCTTTAAGCTGCTCACGATTCTGTGCCGCATAGCGATCATTTTTACTCAGTATGCTCTGCTCTACTGACAGGATACGCACTTGCTCAGCAAAGCTGTGCGAGTGAGTATGCTGATGAGCGTGATCGCTTCCACAACCGCAGGTGGTACACATAAGTTTGCCTTCTATATTTTTTATATCTTTTACACTAACGACTAACTTACAGACAGTGAACGCAATCTGACATCGCGCCCCTGCACTATATTTAATCCAAAATTGCCACAGACAGGGCAGGCATCGTACAACTGTCTGACCTGACTGGTTTGCCCACATTCAGGACACTCTGCCAATCCGGGAACTGGCACAAGCTCCAGCGTTGCTCCCTCTGCGACCGTACCGGCCATTACCGACGAGAAGCAGAACGCCATCGCTTCAGGTTCAACGCAGGAGAGCTCACCTACTTCCAGCCAGACCTTATCAACCCGGCTAAATTGATCGGACTGCTCCTTCTCCTCGATCAACTGCAGGACACCTTCGACCAGCGATAGTTCATGCATCGATACTCTCCATCAGATCGATACGCTCCTGTAACCAGGGTTGCAGAAACCGCAGTGCAACCTCAAGGTTCTGCTCAGCGTTAGCCGAAAGTTTTTCCTCAAAACGATCAAATTCGAACCCTTTAATTCCCAGAAGGAAAGCTTCAGTTTGCGCATTAAACAGAGTGCGGCTCAGCTCCACGACCGCTTCCGGAGAGAGACTATGACTGCCAAAACCCGGTTCACTCTGTTTATCCAGAGGACCAAAACTGAAGCTGTCGATATCAGCGATCGATGCATCAGCAAAAACCACGGTGTCATATTGGGCAATATCATAGGCATCTTCGACGCTGAGCTGATAGTTGTCCTGAGTAGCGACCTCATTAAGTTGCCAATGCGCAATACGGCGCACGCACTCCGGACCCA
>JBFEXW010000351.1:0-2130 GCA_041562495.1 Marinobacterium sp.
GATGCAAAAGGCCCAGCTCTGTGATGCATACGCGCAAGCTCTGACTACTGGGCGCTGGCCCAGTATCGACATACTGCCTAAGACAGATCAATTACAGACCAATACCCCGCTGAGGGTTCAGCCTATTCGTGTGACCCCATTGAGGTGAAGGAGGTGGTAACCTTAAGTGCCAAGGATTGGGTAGTCCACCAATCACTGAATCCAGCCCGCGAGAGATTCATCACCAAACCTCATAACCGGGCCCAATAACTCGCACTCAACCCGCCGATAACACTGGTATTAGCTGCGGCTTGAAGAAACGCGCTGCTGGTCCATGAGGTATAGGAATCACATCGCGATGAGGATACCGGCCAAATCGACCGATAATCTCCCGACAAAAATGTCGGCTTATTCAGGAGAGAGTCGCTGATTCTCTATGGCTACAGGAGTTAGTCGCAAGTTCCCTAATATCAACGAAGACTGACCAACCCAATTCAGATTGGAACAGCGCGGGAGGCATGATTTTCAGTATTTGACACGGTCTTAAATGCGACTCAGGAAGGCTGCGAATTCAGAAGTATGCGATTGCGGAATATTCTTCAGCTCACCTACACTCTAAGGAATGTTAGAGGATTACCACTTGCATCTGATATTGCTCGATATCATGCTGCAATACTTACCTGATCGCGCCCATTTTCCTTGGATCTGTATAGCGCCGCATCTGCCCGAGATACAAGCTCACTAATACTTTCATCACCGCGATACACAGCGACGCCTATGCTGGCCGTAACTTTTCCAATCGAGTCAAAGCTATAGGTGATAATCCCCTGTCTCAGATTTTCTGCCATCTGCGGCAGATCAACCTTATCCGCCTGGGGAATTACAATCAGAAACTCTTCACCACCCCAGCGCCCCACAATATCGCTCTTACGTGTGCGCTCTTTTAGAATCACGGAAAACGCTACGAGTATTGAATCGCCGACATTATGTCCGTATGTATCGTTAATTTTCTTAAAATGGTCGATATCAAGTATCATCACGGCGAACGAACTATGGTATCGCAGAGCTAGATCAGACTGCTCAGCCAACACCCCATCCACCTTATGCCGGTTGAAGAGCCCCGTTAACATGTCGGTCATCGCCAGCTTCTCCAACTGGAGATTCTTCTCCTCAATTATCCTCTTGGTTTTCTGAATAACACGGTGACGCCAAATTCCCAGTAAAATTAACACCACAAAGCCGAAAATTACCTTGTAAAGTAATGAATAGTCGACCCGGCTCTCGAAGCGAACTGCCAGCCATTTGTTGCTGATCTGCTGAATGGTATCCTGCTTCACGCTAGAGAGCGCTTTCTGCATAATATTGAGCAGGATCGGCTCATCGTTACGCGTCGCTATGCTGAGGGCGAACTGCTCATCCACCTTCCCGGCGATATAGATATCGGTCAACCCCTGTTTCTGAATAACGGAGGCCAGAGCCGGTAATACATCTACATACCCATAGGCCTCTCCAGAACGAACCTGCGCAACACCTGCAAGTGCAGAGTCGACTTCAATGATGTCAATTTCCGGGTAGTTTTCGGCAACCAGTTCAACAGTTGAATAACCCTTCATCATCGCCAATTTTTTGCCATTAAGGATGCTCAAATTATCGATAAACTGCTGATGATTCATCGTTGCAACCACGAACGGATAAGTTAAATAGGGAAGCGTAAAGTTAAGGTAGGTCTCTCGCTTATCGGTCTTCATCGCCAGCGATAAAATATCACAGCGGCGTTGCTGTACAGCATTCAGACTCTCCTGCCAGGAAATAGTGGGCACCAGAGTGATACGCAAACCCGTGTTTTTCACCAGATGTCCAAATATCTCTGCACTAATTCCAATATGTGTCGAGTTCTGATCGATACCCTCTAAAGGCATCCGGTTGGGGTCAACACACATCCTGATTTCGCCTTTCCGGGCCAGATATTCACGTTCAGAACGATTGAAACTGATCGCATCGATGGCTTCGGCCCTTTTGATGCCGAGCCATCGATTGGCAAGTGTCTCAAACTCGTCTGCTGATATAGCATCCAGCCCCTTCTGGACAATGCTATGCAACAGCGGCTGATCAGATCGAATTCCAAAGCGCAAATCCTCCTTTTTAACCGAA
>JBFEXW010000352.1:0-2128 GCA_041562495.1 Marinobacterium sp.
AACCCGCCCTTTAAGATTCGCTATCTCCTTACGAAGCTTGAGTGCTTCCACCTCACTCACAGCTTTACGCTCGACCAAAGGTTCAATCAGCGCCAACTGCTGTTCAGAGATTTTGATCTCGGCATTCAGGGCGTTCAGTGCTTCACTCTTTTTGCTACGACGTGCGTCAAACAGAGCAATCTCTGTTTTTACTTCCGCTGCATCCGTTTTTAGATCCTCAGGAAAATCGATACTGTTCTCGTCCTGAACTTCAGCTTCAAGTCGGGCAATGGACGCGCGCAGCGAGGCGGCCTGACTCTTACCCTCCATATACGCAGAGTAGAATCGGGTTTTATCCATGCGGGCAAGCACCTGCCCTGCTTCAACCATATCACCTTCAGCCACCAGCACTTCATCCAGAATCCCACCCTCAAGACTCTGTATCTTCTGTAGTCGGCTATAAGGAATTACGCGGCCGTTACCACGTGTGGTCTCATTAATCTCTGCCCAGGCAGCCCAGAGGAAAAAGGCCAGAACGGCGAAAGCACTGAACCAGAGAGCCGGACGTACCGCCGGATTAAGAGTCGCAGCCCCTTTCCCTTCAAGCTCGCGCATAATACGCTTGGTGTTTGAATTACGCCCCATCCCGACCCTGCTCTGTTCCGCCGCCGAGGATCTCCTGCAGAGATCCATCCATTACAATCTTTCCGCTCTTGAGCACCAGCCCCCGTTCACCCAGTGCCAGCATGGTACGTTTATGGGTCGACATCACCAGTGTCCGCCCCCTTAACCAACTCTGCAGATAATGGATGACCAGTGTTTCACTCGCCTGGTCGAAGGATGCAGTCGGCTCGTCCATCAATACAATTTTAGGATCCTGTAACAATAATCGAGCGAGACCAATCGCCTGCCGCTGCCCGCCCGATACACTTCCATTCCCCACAATCGGCATATCCAGTCCCATCGGATGGGCCCTTACGGCGGAACCTAAACCTGAGGCATCCAGCGCTTCGAAAAGCTGCTCATCATCGTAGTGTTCACCGTCAAGCAGCAGATTATCCCTGAGGGTACCGTAGAACAGAGCGATATCCTGTGGCAGGTATCCAATTGCGCGACGACGATCGACCGGATCAATCTGACCAAGGCTCAAATCATCCAGCAGAAGACGCCCCTCCGGACTCTCATCCAGACCCGAAAGTAGTCGTAGCAACGTAGATTTACCGGCACCAATCCCGCCAAGAAGGATAACCCGGCTCCCCGCTTCGATACCCAGATTTGGGATATCCAAGACAACAGGTGACTCTGAATCATAGCGGTATTTGAGATTTTCAATCTGATACCAGCCTTCCAACTGCGCTTTGCGTGCGAAATGACGCCCCTGCGGACGCTCAACCGGCGCATTCATCAAAGAATTCAAACCCTCTAACGCCACTTTCACATGCTGCCAGCGAATCAGTATGCCGGTTGCCTGATTAACCGGTGCAATCGTTCTTGAAGCAAGAATCGTGCAGGCGATCAAACCACCCACCGTCAGATTACCGGCACTGATCTCGAACACACCGACAATAATTACGCCTGCATAGCAGAGCTGCTGAACCGTACCCGCACCATAGGACAACAAAGATGATAAGCGGCGGGAGCTCATTCCATCTTCTGCAAGCTTGGCCGACAACTCTTCCCAAGCCCGGAGCTTGCGACCTTCTGCTCGAGTAGCTTTGACGGTTTCGAGGTTTTCAATCACTTCAAGCAACAGCCCCTGCTTAACTGCGCCTTCTCGTAAGCTCGCGCGTGACAGTTGCCCCAATCTCCCCTGAAGAAGCAAACCGGGTACTACCATTAGTACGATGGCTGAAACCGGCACCCAGACTACTGAACCACCAATATAGGAGATAAGCACCAGGAACATCACTACAAACGGCAGATCACTTATGGTTGCCGCGGTTGATGAGGTAAAAAACTCCCGCACGCTTTCAAACTCGCGCACCTGACTACTAAACGCACCTGTAGAACCGGGCTTAGCCGCCAGACGAATATTCATCACCTGATCGAAGAGTCGACTGGAGAGCAGCAGATCAAGCTTTTTACCTGTCGCATCAAGCAGATAGGCTCGCAGTACCCGTAAAATAAATTCTAGAATCAGCGCAACTAT
>JBFEXW010000353.1:0-2108 GCA_041562495.1 Marinobacterium sp.
CCAGAAGTTTAATCTGAGCCTCCAGCCAGGAGAGAGAGAGAGTATCCCCCAGTGCAAAGTAGGTCTCACTGACAGTATCCAGTGGCTGCCCGCTCTCCTCTGCGATCGAGATAATATCCAGAAGCGAAAAGCCACTGCTGAGTGATGCAGCAGTCGTTGCGATCTCTTCTGGCGTCCCGGCCGATGATAAGCGCTCACTTACCTGCTGCCAGTTAGTCAAAGGCTCGCCCGCCAGTCGCTCCCCTAGACCTAAGAGTATAGACTGAACCGGTTGCGAAAAACGCTCGACCAACGCGGTGACATCGGGAAAACCACTGGAATGGCGCAGCAACCAGACGCTAACGCGCCGCATCAGCCGCTGGATATCCGCCATCACATCGTGGATGACAGCTGTTGGCACTTGATTATCCAGACCTTCCAGCAGTTCCCAGAACTGGTTAATCTGGAAAATATCCCGCGCAGCTACCCAGGCTGCCGCCACTTCCGGCAGCGTTCTGCCGGTAGCATCCTGAACGCGCATCGGAAAGATAATACCCATCTGGTTGACCATAGAATTAGCCAGTTGAGTTGCGACAATTTCAGCCCGCAGACGGTGCTCCCAGACCGCAGATCCAAATCGCTCCACAAGCTGATCCGGGAAAGCCCGGCAGAGCATCTGAGAGATGTAGGGATCCTGATGGATCAACGGACTGTTCAGCTCCTCTTTCAGAACACCCTTAACATAGGAGATCAGTACAGACAGCTCTGGACGGCTCAGAATCGCCCCAGTCGGCATACGTTCGGCCAGTACTTCATCTGAAGGCAGATTTTCGAGGCCTCGATCCAGACGACCCTTCCGCTCAAGCTGGTGGATCAACTGCAGATAATCATCCGACTGCTGAAGAATCTGGTACTCGGCCAGTGCAAGCGACAGTGCCTGCCGATAATTGTGATGCAGTACCAGTTGCGCAACGCGTTCGGTCATCTGCTTTAACAGCTCATTACGCTGCTTAACGGTGAGATCGCCAGCCTGAACTACTGACTGAAGCGCGATCTTGATATTGACCTCATGGTCAGAGCAGTCAACACCACCTGCGTTGTCGATAAAGTCGGTATTACAGGCGCCACCACGACGCGCAAACTCAACCCTGGCAAGCTGCGTGAATCCAAGGTTACCCCCTTCACCAATGACCCGCGCTCTCAGTTCAGCAGCATCAATACGCAAGCTGTCGTTAGACTTATCACCGACATCAGTATGCGCTTCCTGAGTGGACTTAACATAGGTACCAATACCGCCATTACAGATCAGGTCGACCGGCGAACGCAACAATGCCGAAATAAGATCAGTCGGCGCCATCCGCTCCTGGCGTGTATCGAGTAGCGTCTGCACCTCTGAGGACAGTTCAATCCATTTCGCCGCGCGGGAAAAGACACCACCACCTTTAGAGATAAGTTTGGAGTCATAGTCAGTCCAGCCTGAACGGGGAAGCTCAAAAAGACGTTTGCGCTCAGCAAAACTTACTGCCGGATCAGGGCTGGGATCGATGAATATATGCATGTGGTTAAACGCTGCAACCAGTTTTATCTGCTCTGAAAGCAGCATCCCGTTACCAAACACATCGCCCGACATGTCACCAATCCCGATAACGGTAAATGGCGTTGCCTGAGTATCGATCCCTTTTTCCCGGAAATGCAGTTTTACCGATTCCCAAGCACCACGGGCCGTAATACCCATCTTCTTATGGTCATAACCCTGGGAACCGCCCGAAGCAAAGGCATCACCCAGCCAGAACTGGTAAGCCTCCGCTATCTCGTTGGCAATATCTGAGAAAGTCGCTGTTCCCTTATCAGCAGCCACGACCAGATAGGGATCATCTTCATCATGACGTACAACATTTTCTGGCGGACTTATCTCACCCGCAACCAGATTATCAGTGACATCCAGTAATGCACTGATAAATGTTTGATAGGCCAAGATACCCATGCGCTGAACCTCATCTCGTTCAGCGCCGTCAGGTATCGTTTTGGCTACGAAGCCACCTTTAGCCCCTACAGGTACAATAACCGCATTCTTAACCTGTTGCGCCTTGACCAAACCGAGCACTTCTGTGCGGTAATCCTCCATACGA
>JBFEXW010000354.1:0-2073 GCA_041562495.1 Marinobacterium sp.
GAAGCGCTCCGGTGTGTGTCTGTCCATCGATATGTGTAGAAGCGCAACCAGTGTTCTTCCCAGCTGTCGGGCATCCAACAGTGCACGGTACCCGGTTATCAGTCCTGATTCTTCAAGCGCCCGCACACGTCGCAGACAAGGGGAGGGTGAAAGACCTACGCGATCTGCCAGCTCCTGATTAGAGATGCGTCCCTCATTCTGAAGTATTTCCAATATATGTTTGTCATAGCGATCCATAAGGCTGGCCTTTGTGATGATTTTTAATAATGTGGAATATTATTGCTCATATGAGTGGATAATGCGCAATTTAATATAAATTAAACTGTTTAATCTAACTTAATTCGCAATCATCTACCGGAACTTCGCAGTAGAATGTTTCCAATCGATCAATATTGTTTAAGAGGTTCAGTTATGTCTTTTGATCACCGTCGCTACCGTCCGATTCCACAAATCGCCATTCAGAATCGTAAATGGCCGGATAATACTTTGACTAAATCGCCCATCTGGGCGAGCGTTGATCTGCGTGACGGTAACCAGGCGCTGCTTGAGCCGATGAGTGTTCACCAGAAACAGCGTTTCTGGGAATTGCTGGTGAAACTCGGCTTTAAAGAGATTGAGGTTGGCTTCCCATCAGCTAGCCAGCTGGATTTTGATTTTTGCCGTTGGCTGATCGAAGAGGATCAGATCCCCGAAGATGTGACAGTTCAGGTGCTGGTACAGGCGCGCAAAGAGCTAATCGACCGAACCTATGAAGCGCTGCGTGGTGTAAAACGTGCCATTGTTCACGTCTATAACTCCACCAGCATTGTGCAGCGTGAGCGTGTGTTCAATATGGACCGGGACGGGATTAAAGGGATCGCTACACAGGGTGCTCGCTGGGTGATGGAGGGTGCTGCACAGCGCCCTGAGACAGACTGGACCTTTCAGTACTCACCGGAGAGCTTTACTGGTACTGAAATAGATTACGCGGTTGAGGTGTGTCAGGCGGTGATGGATGTATGGCAGCCAACCCCTGAAAAGCGCTGCATCCTGAATTTGCCGGCAACCGTTGAAGTATCCACCCCTAACGTTTTCGCCGATCAGATCGAATATTTCTGCACGCATTTGCAGAATCGCGAATCAGCTGTAATTTCGGTTCATACCCATAATGATCGAGGCTGTGGCGTTGCGGCCAGTGAGCTGGCTGTACTGGCGGGTGCTGATCGTGTTGAGGGCACCTTGCTGGGTAATGGCGAGCGTACCGGGAATATGGATATCCTGACTATGGCGATGAACCTCTACAGTCAGGGTGTAGATCCGGAGCTGGATCTGTCCAATCCTGATGAGATTCTGACGGTATACACCGAGTGTACGCGTCTGCCGGTAAGTCCGCGTCATCCCTGGGTGGGGGATCTGGTTTATACCGCGTTTTCCGGTAGTCATCAGGATGCGATTCAGAAATGTCTGCACCGTCAGGGCGATGATGAAGCCTGGCAGGTTGCCTATCTGCCGATCGATCCGCAGGATATTGGACGCGATTATCAGGCGGTTATTCGCGTAAACAGCCAGTCCGGTAAAGGTGGAATGTCTTTCGTCCTGGAGCGTGATTATGGCATCAGTCTGCCTCGCTGGATGCAGACTGAAATGGCACCTCTCGTGCAGAAGCGCAGCGAAGAGGCGGGTACGGAGATCGGTAGTGCTGAGATCTATCAAGTGTTGCTGACGAACTACATTGCCGACCAGTCTCCGGTCCGTCTGGTGAGCTATCAGATTGAACGCAGCGCCAGTGGTGAGACGGTGCGCGCTAATCTGGCACTAGAGGGTGAAGAGATCAGCATCACTGGCTCCGGCGAAGGGGTGATCAGTGCATTTATTCAGGGTTGGACAGATTACTCTGGGCAAAGTGTTAACGTTATCGATTACACCGAGCATGCAATCTCCGAAGGTTCGGATGCTCAGGCTGCTGCCTATTTCCATGTCAATGTTGATGGTCAGCGGATGGTCGGTATGGGGCTTGACGCTGATACCCTGAGTGCGTCGCTGAATGCACTGATCTCGGCAATCAACCGAGGCTATGCGGAGCGACGTGCAGCC
>JBFEXW010000355.1:0-2067 GCA_041562495.1 Marinobacterium sp.
GCTGTATCGGGTTCATCGGCCGCCACAGCTGCCACCATAGGCCGGATGACTCTTCCTGAGCTCAGAGCTCAGGGGTACAGCGAGCGCATGGCAGTGGGTACTCTGGCAGGGTCGGGCACACTTGGGCTGCTTATTCCGCCATCAATTATTCTGATTGTTTATGGCGTCGCCGCTGAGGTCTCCATTGGGCGTCTGTTCATCGCTGGCGCTCTACCGGGGCTGATGCTGGTCGTGCTGTTCATGGGATACACCGCTATCTGGGCGAAACTCAATGCAGATGAGTTGCCTCAGGGTGATTCCGGGCCCATCAGTCTGGTCGATAAGATAATTGCGCTGCGTAAATTGCTGCCGATCGTCGGATTGATACTCTTTGTTTTAGGCTCTATCTATGGAGGGTTTACGACACCGACAGAGGCAGCAGCGCTGGGTGTGTTCGGTGCGCTTATCCTCGCACTGCTGACCAAAACGCTGAGTTTCGACAAGTTTAAACAGAGTCTGCTGGGAGCGGTTCGCAGCTCCTGTATGATCGGTCTGATACTGGTTGCCGCTCATTTCCTGACCCTTGCGATGGGTTTTCTGGGGATACCGAGGGAGCTGGCACAGTGGATCGGTGGTATGTCGCTGAACACCTTTGAGCTATTACTTTATCTCACCGTTCTGTTTGTTATTCTGGGCTGTTTCTTGGATGGCATCTCGGTAGTGGTGCTGACCGTCGCCGTCGTACTACCGCTGATTCAGCAGGCCAACATCGACCTGATTTGGTTCGGTATCTACATCGTGCTCGTTGTCGAGCTGTCCCAAATCACGCCGCCGGTAGGCTTTAATTTATTCGTAATCCAAGCCCTCACGGGCAGAGATATTTTATATGTGGCGCGTGCCGCAATACCCTTTTTCATGCTGATTCTAGTCGCAATACTGCTGATCAGTTGGTTCCCGCAGATCGTGACTTACCTGCCACAAACGATGACGCGAGGTTGATCTGGATGCTGCTGATTAACTGTGACATGGGCGAAAGCTTCGGTGCATTGAAAATGGGAGCGGATAGCGAGATCATGCCGTTTATTGATATGGCAAATATCGCCTGCGGCTTCCACGCCTCCGACCCCCTGACCATGAGAGAAACGGTCAGTCTGGCAGTGGAGTCGCGGGTTAAGATCGGTGCGCATCCCAGCTATCCAGATCTTGTCGGTTTTGGGCGTCGCGATATGCAGATTGCGCCAGAAGAGCTGACTGCATTGACGCTCTATCAAATTGGCGCGTTGGATGCGATCTGCCGAGCTGAAGGTAGCCGTGTCGCGTACGTAAAGCCGCATGGCGCTTTGTACAACCGAATGGTCGCAGACGATGTCGTATTGCATGCGGTACTGCGCGCGGTGGCGCAATTTGATAAGAGCCTACCGGTAGTGGTAATGGCGATTCCTGACTATCAGCGACTACAAGACGCTGGCGCAAAACTGGGGGTTCAACTCCAGTTTGAGGTCTTCTCCGACAGAGCATATGACGAACAGGGACGTCTGGCATTGCGCAGTCTGCCCGGTGCTGTGCTGACGACAGAGGTAGAGATCGAGCGCCAGGTGCGCGCTATAGTCGAACGTCGTTCGGTGATTACGCTGTCTGGGCGGGAGATTCCTGTTGTGGCCGACGTCATTTGTGTTCATGGCGATGGAGCGCGAGCGGTTGAGGGCGCGCGCTTTATCCGCAGCCTGGTTACCTGATTGATGCATATAGAGATCGCAGGCGAGTCAGCTGTTATCGTCTATTTTGCGCAGGATATCTCGCCGCTTGCTGCTTCACAGGTGTCGGCCGCGTTTAAACAGCTAGTGGCACAACGCATTGAGGTTATCACCGATTTAATTCCCTCCTATACCTCATTACTGGTCGCTTATGATTCGTCGCTGATCAGCTCGCTAGATATGATTAGTTATCTGCGCCAGCAGTTGCGCGATCTGCAGTTGGACGGCAGACAAGATGATGACGCATCGGTGGTGAGCGTCCCGGTCTACTATGGTGAGGAGGTTGGTATCGACCTGCTTGAGGTGTCTCAGCAGACCGGACTGGATGTTGACA
>JBFEXW010000356.1:0-2049 GCA_041562495.1 Marinobacterium sp.
CGAAGCGTTCAGGGATATAAGGGCCTGGTTCACCGATGAGTTGGCGAATGCCTGGTAACGCCGTTCATTAGCTTTTAACGCTTGCTCTCTGTCTGACAGGTCAAGCATAAACTCTTTGGTTAATCTGGCCAGATGGTCGACCAGTATCATATACAGTAACGAGCATCCACCCAGCACCAGAATCAGCAGCACCCATGAAACGGGGTCTTCCACATACTGAATAATATCGATACTACGGGATGGGTTGGTACTGCGTAACAGGGCTATTACGGCTAAGCCGATTAATGCCAGAAATCCGGTGATCAGTCCCGCACTGAGGTTGATGAACGCCGCAGTGATAGCTGTAGAGATCATCAGCAAAGCCTGGCCAGCCGATACAAGTCCCAGATGGTAAAAACCAATCAATCCGGTAAAAAGAAAGGTGAGACTGATTACCAGAACTTTAGTCAGATAGGGGAGGCGTTTTCGGTTGAGGCTGAGTAGTGCAAAGATCGAATAGGTGCCGATATGGTATCCCATTACGGGTAGCCAGCCCGTAGAGTAGATGCGCAACAGACTGACCAGAAGCAGTATTGAGAGAATGGCCAATAACACCTGAAAGAACTGGTTAATCAACCGGTCCCGAATCTCTAATTCGGCTTGCGTAAAATCGGGTGTCAGCATCTCTCGGTCGTCATCCCCTGCACAGTTGACTCTGCTACTTTACAACCTATCGCAATCATTCAGCTTTACCTCGCCACCCCACCGGAGCAGTGAGGAGTGATTACGCCTCATTCAGCCACTTTCGTATCTGTTCAGTATGGGGCATTGAGCCGGAGTGGACCACCTCTTCGTCAATAACCACCGCTGGGGTACTCATTATGCCATACCCCATAATGGTTTCGGGGTCTGTCTCTTTGGTAACGGTTACCGAGACGTTCATCTGCGCTGCCAGTTTTTCGATCATCTCGGCTGTTTTAATACATTTGCTACAGCCAGTACCCAGTACTTTTATGTTTTTCATTGTTACCTCACAGCAGATAAAAGAGGGCGTTAAATATCCAGCCGATCAGGGTGAAGGATACCAGCAACATGACGAATACCGTGATCAGCAGTTTCCACTGCATCACCTGTTTAAGCAGTATAAACTCAGGAAAGCTGGCTGCGACGGTACTCATGCAGAATGCTAGCGTAGTGCCTGCGGGCAGGCCATTGCTGATCAGGCTTTCCATCACAGGAATAACACCGGTTGCGTTAGAGTAGAGCGGAATGCCAATCAGTACAGCTACGGGAACGGTCCACCATTCGGCATTGCCTAAATGGGTTTCGATCCAGCCATCGGGAACAAAACCATGAAGTGCAGCGCCCAGTCCGACACCGATGATGACCCATTTCCAGACGCGGCCGAAGATGTCCAGCGCTTCAGCTTTAGCAAACTGATGACGCTCAGATAGTGTCATGGACATCTTTCTGGCGTTGTTTATCGGCTTTGTCCCGCCAATCTGCGCTTTTGCCAGTGCTTTTGCAGCGAAGGAGGCGAGCCAGCGTTCAGCTTTGATACTATCGAGAAAGAAACCACAGAGAATGCCGACGCTCATGCCTACCAGTATATAGAGCAGGGTGAACTTCCAGCCGAGCAGGCTCATCAACAAAAGAACCGCCACCTCATTGATTAATGGCGAGGTGAGCAGAAATGCCATTGTGATCCCTACGGGTATGCCTGCCGATGTAAATCCGAGAAATACCGGTATGCTGGAGCAGGAGCAGAAGGGTGTGATAGCCCCAAAACCTGATCCCAGAATATAGCCTATACCCCGGTGCTTGGCTGCCAGATAATCTCTTACACGCTCTACATTTAAAGAGGCTCTTATCAGTGCGATGAGATAGATCATCACTACCAGTAATAGGTAGATTTTACTGACATCTTCGATAAAAAAGTGAACGGCGTCACCCAATTTCGTATCGGGTGTTAGCCCCAATACAGAGTAGGCTAACCAGTCGGCTAACAGGGTGAAATATACAAACATCAAAGCGTTCCGGTCATTCGGCTTCAGATCTCTCGTAGTCGTC
>JBFEXW010000357.1:0-2038 GCA_041562495.1 Marinobacterium sp.
CATGATTCTTGATGAGTTCCGAGCTAAAAGGCCAAGAGGTTTCATGAGCGAGGAGATTGTCGCCACCGACATCTCTACAGAGGTGCTTAATCTGGCTAAAGCGGGTGAGTATGAGGTACTGGCAATAGGCCGGGGGCTGTCTCAGGAACGATTGAATAAATACTTTAGCAAGAGTCCTCAGGCGGGTTGGAAAATTAAACCGGAGATCCAGCGTCCGGTGCGCTTTCAGAGTCTGAATCTTCTGGGTAGTTACACCCCGCTGGGGCAGTTCGATATCATATTTATCCGTAACGTACTGATCTACTTCTCTCCGGATGTAAAAGCGGAGATCCTCAGAAAAATGCGCCGGCAGCTAAAGCCCGGTGGTTATCTTTTTCTCGGTGCTTCTGAATCGTTGTCTGGCTTAACTGATCTCTATGAGATGGTTCACTGCCGTCCAGGTATAGTTTACCGGGCTATCTGATATCTATTGATCACGACCCCTTCTGGATCGTTCCTACACTGTAGGAGGCTTCTCAACGTGGAGCCGACAGGAACTTAAACAAAACCCTTTCCTTTCCGATACGGCAAATCCGATTGCCGCTCTATGGAATCGCTTTGCCGCTTTATTGAGCTTGGTGAGGTTTCACTTGGTTAGTTTAAAAATAATTAATTGTTATTAAAGGAAAAAGTATAACTGGCACGCCTTTCGCTTTATTCATAGTGAACAGAACCTGAGAGGCAAAAAATGGCAATTAACTTCGATTCAGCGCTGGGAATACATGATGATGCACTAATGCTTCGTGCTCGTCGTGCTGAGGTGTTAGCAAACAATATCGCAAATGCTGATACACCCAACTACAAAGCGCGTGATATCGATTTTGCTGCTGTGCTGGGTCGAATCCAGAACGGCGCCACTGAAAGTTCCGAGTTGCCGATGCAACGCACTAACTCTCAGCACCTGAATGGCTTTATCGAACCGGATCTGGCGGCGGATCTGATGTTCCGCACATCAGTTCAGCCATCAATTGATGGTAATACCGTAGATGTTCAGCAGGAGATGGCGCGTTATACCGATAATGCACTGCGCTATCAGGCCAGCTTCCGCTTCCTGAACGATAAGTTTTCCGGCCTCAAAAACGCGATCAGAGGTGAATAACGATGTCTTTGTCTAATGTTTTCAATATCGCAGGCTCCGCTATGACCGCTCAGACGGTACGTCTGAACACCACTGCGAGCAACATGGCTAACGCAGAGAGTTTGAGTTCCAGTGAAAGCGAAACTTATCGCGCGCGTAAGCCAGTTTTTGAGGTCCGTCAACCGGATGCGATCTATGCGAATGATGAACTGAACGATTATGGCCTGTCCGCTGGAGCCGGTGTTCAGGTGACCGATATTGTAGAGTCAGAGGCTCCACTACGTCCGGTGTATAACCCGGCGCACCCGATGGCTGATGACAAGGGGTATATCTACTACCCCAATGTAAATGTAGTGGAGGAGATGGCGGATATGATCTCGGCCTCACGCTCCTTCCAGATCAACGCACAGATTATGGATACGGCCAAGCAGATGTTGCAGCGTACGCTGACGCTTGGTCAGTAAGTGAGTTTAAAGCGGCAGAGTTAAGCCGTGGATATAGAAAGTAGTAAGAGGGTAGTGCTATGAGCACCATCAACAATAATGGCAACGCGGGTTTGAGTGTTTACGAGCTGATCAATCAGCAGAACCAGGATGCCAATAAAACATCGTCAAGTCAGGCGTCTCAAGACAGTCAGATGTTTATGAAGCTGATGATTGCACAGCTTCAGAATCAGGATCCGACCAGTCCGGCAGACACTACTGACTTTATGCAGAACATCTCCAGCATGTCGATGGTAGAGAGTATCAACAACCTGGTGGACTCTGTTGAAACGATGAGTTCATCCCTGCTGAGTAGTCAGGCTGCACTTCAGGCATCGTCAATGGTAGGGCGTGAAGCCTTTATCAAAACTGATCTGGGTATGCTGGCTGACGGGGGATCCGTAAATGGTCTCGTTAATCTGCCGGCCAGTGCTTCCAG
>JBFEXW010000358.1:0-2037 GCA_041562495.1 Marinobacterium sp.
GCGCCGGAACTGGGTGTGGATCCTCGCGTGCTTCTGGCGCAGTCAGCACTTGAAACCGGCTGGGGAAAACATATCACCTCAGATCAGGCTTCAGGACAGAACAGCTACAACCTGTTTAATATCAAAGCGGGCAGTAACTGGAATGGAAATACTGTTTCTGTTCAAACACTTGAATACCGTGGTGGCGTACCTGAACAGGAGCGTTCAGCGTTTAGAGCCTACGGTTCTTATGCAGAGAGTTTCCGGGATTATGTTGATCTATTAAAAGGCAGTAGCCGCTATCAACTTGCGCTCGAAAATGCCGATAACCCTATTAGTTACCTACAGGAGTTGCAGGCCGCAGGCTATGCAACTGATCCGGAGTACGCAGCGAAGATCGAACGCATCTTTAGTGGTGATCTGATCGCGGGTCTCGATATCGGATCTAACCAGGGGTAGGCAAGAATTAAATCTGCTGTGAGATGCAGCAGAGGGAGTACAAAATGGCATCCAGTCTTCTAAATATCGGTGTTCAGGCGCTTACATCGAACCAGACAGCGCTCGCTTACACTGGCCAGAACATCGCCAACGTAAATACTGAAGGGTATTCACGTCAGCGCGTGAATTTTGATACCCAGAGACCACCTGTGCTGGGTGTGGTTATCTCTGATATTCAGCGTATTACTGACCAGTTTATGGTCGAACAGGTACGTCGTGATCAGTCGGCACTGGGCGCGAGTGAACAGCAGGCGGAGAAGATTGCTCTGCTGGATCAGTTGCTGGTGTCGGATTCAACCAGCTTGTCATCGCGTATGGATGAATACTTTACCGCGCTGCAACGCTCGGTGGATGACCCACTATTTATTGCCAACCGTCAGCTTTTTCTTGCTGAAGCTCAGCGGACCGTCGATGCATTCGTCAGCTTTGATCAGCGTCTGCGTGATCAGCAGGCACTGATGAACACTGAAACGCGCTCTATGGTGACCGATATGAATACGATCGCGTCAAATATTGCGGCGCTAAATGGGCGTATCAGTCAGTTG
The DNA here is from genome assembly GCA_041562495.1 of Marinobacterium sp. Lineage (GTDB taxonomy): Bacteria > Pseudomonadota > Gammaproteobacteria > Pseudomonadales > Balneatricaceae > Marinobacterium_E. The sequence continues at coordinate 1,023 of JBFEXW010000358.1, forward strand.
TCGGCTTCGGAACAGAACTACAACTCTCTGCTGGATGAGCGCGATAGACTAATCAAAGATTTGTCTTCGTATGTATCTGTGGATGTTAATTCTCCGGACGGAGGTATTACGGCAAATATTACCCTGGGTAATGGTGAGCCTATTGTTATCTCCAGTCGTTCAGCAAGCTTCTCAATGCGTGATGGTAGTCCGGATCCGTCCAAGGTTGATATATTTCTGACGCGCGGTAACACCGATGTGAAAGTGACCGATGTGTTGGGCGAGGGCTCTTTGGGCGGAATGTTTACCTACCGTGATGAGGTGTTGCAGCCAACCATTAAAGAGGTTGGGCGTCTCGCGTTGGTATTTACCAGCACCATGAATGACCAGCATCGTCAGGGTATGGATCTGAACGGCGAGATGGGTGGAGACCTGTTTACCGATCAGTCGTTCGGTGTAATCAGCGCAGCAACAACCAATAAAACCCAAAATATGTCGAGCTATCTTAGCTTCTATGATGTCACTAGTCTTCAGGCGACCGATTACGATTTTGAGATGACCGGCGTTGATAGCTTTAGGGTTAAACGTCTGTCGGACGGAAAGATCTTTGAATCCAGTCGCCTGACTGAACTGGCAAGTGGTGCAACGGCAGATCAGTTGGAGCAACCGGGGGTCTTTCAGTTTTCTACCGTTTCAGGTCAACAGGTACTTAAGCTGAGTCTGGATGGTTTTACCGTAACGCTTAAGGGGGAAAAGCTGCCAGCTGTTGGTGATCGTTTTGTGTTTCAGCCGACGCAGGATGGTGCCCGTACTATGGGGCTGGAGATCAATAACGCGTCTATGCTTGCTTTTGCATCACCGATCCGTGTGAATGCGGCTTCGGATAATCAGGGTAATGCCGTTGTTGATGCTATCAATGTGCTCGATTCCAGTGATACCTCGCCACTACGTCCTGGTCAGTTGGAACCACCATTGGAGATCAGCTTCAATGCAGATGGAACTTATACCGTTTACGATATTACTGATCCTGCTGTAC
>JBFEXW010000359.1:0-2011 GCA_041562495.1 Marinobacterium sp.
AGTTTGAGTTTGAGTTTGAGTTTGAGTGCCTGTTTGTCCCTGTGTTGCTGTTTGGGTAAGGGGCGATTGATTGCCGGCAATAGTTGTCTGTATGGTTTGCGGGTTAGTCCCTGAATTCGAAGTATGTGATTGAGCATTTGTACCAGCTGGCGAAGGCGGTGATCCTGCTCTGCTCGCATTTGTGGGATTCTGGGTTGAGGGGCGGGTTTCACCCTTAGGCTGCCTTCTGCTGATCGTGCCGGCAGGTATTGCTACTTTGGGCTCAACTATGCCGAGGTTCTTTGATTCAAGCGGAATCTCTGACGCGGCCTTGCGGCTTTGTGGTGCGATCAGTGCAACAAAGCCTGGGAGCTGTCCCGGTTGAGTGTTGGCTGCGTTCTGCGCTGGAGCATTTGGTTGGGCAGCAGGAGCGGGTAGTGGCAGGCGTAACTGCAGATCACCTTCGCTGTTCCGGGTGATCAGTACCTGAGCGCCCTCCATCAGCGGTTTGTTAGTCATCACTTCGAGTCGATGACCCGCAACTTCTACCTGAATTCTGAACAGGGTGGGCGTGCTGGCATCCTGGCGCACTGATAAAACCCGCCCGCTTTGCTCAACATTGGGCTTGAGTACGTTATTCAGATCAGTAGTTTGAGCAGGCGACTCCCCGGTTCTCTGGGGTTGCGGCTGCAGTGGAAGTAACATCTGTGCTGCTTACCTGACTGTTTCGTCTAACAAAGTTATAATTGCCTGTTCAAAGGGTTATCGGCTAGCATCCCGATCAATTAAATCCAAATTCAGGCGCCAGGTCGAAGTCGCCTGAGTTATTAAGTCATTGAGTATTAGTCTTCAGGAGCCGCGTTGTCTACATCTTTGATAGCAGCCAGATCCCTCTATTGCGAGCGTGACGATCGCGTGCTTTTTGAGAATCTTGATCTTGAGCTCCATAGCGGTGAAATTGTTCAGATTGAGGGGCGTAATGGTAGTGGTAAAACCACTTTGTTGCGTATTCTCAGTGGACTCAGTTCCAACTTCGAGGGGGATATCTTCTGGCAGGGTGAGCCGATCGGTGAAGTGATGGAGTCTTTTCTGTCTGAGCTGGTCTATATCGGTCATCAGCCCGGGGTCAGCGGTCAGTTAACGGCTGAGGAGAATCTTCGCTGGCACTGTGCGTTGCACCCCTCACTTGATCCGGACAGGATCGCTTATGCGATCGAGAGCGTTGGATTGCGTGGTTTTGAAGATGTTCCCGCCTATCAGCTTTCGGCTGGGCAGAAGCGCCGAATCGCCCTCGCGCGCCTCTATATGAGTCAAGCGAAACTGTGGATTCTGGATGAGCCCTTTACCGCAATTGATAAGCTTGGCGTGGCCGCAAAAGAGGCTCTGATGCTGGAGCACCTGAGCCGGGGCGGAAGTATTCTGCTAACCACACATCAGGATCTGAGTGCACAGATGCCGGTAAGAGTGATCAGTCTGGGACAGACTCAGGGAGAAGCTGATGTCAGCAGCAACTAAACAGGGTGTTTCCCAGATGGGACTCTTTGTGATGACATTTAAACGCGATCTGGTTCTCGCATACCGGCGTAAAAGTGAGCTGGTCAACCCGCTGATCTTTTTTCTGATTGTGGTCAGCCTGTTTCCAATCGGGGTGAGCCCTGAACCCGGGTTTTTGTCTCAGTTGGCACCCGGATTGGTCTGGGTGGCGGCGCTTCTGTCCACGTTGCTGTCGATGGAGTCGCTGTTTAAAGCGGATTTTGAAGATGGTTCTTTAGAGCAGTTGCTGCTTAGCCCACAGCCTCTGTTTCTGGTCGTGCTGGCGAAAGTCTGCGCTCACTGGCTGATGTCAGGCGTGGCTTTGACGCTGGTTGCACCATTGCTAGGTGTGATGCTGTTTCTTCCAGTGGACGGGATGCCTGGATTGATTCTAAGTCTACTGTTAGGTACGCCGACTTTGTCTTTGATTGGTGCGATAGGTGCTGCATTGACCGTCGGTTTACGCAGAGGGGGTGTGTTGATCTCTCTGCTGGTGCTG
>JBFEXW010000360.1:0-2009 GCA_041562495.1 Marinobacterium sp.
CAGACTGTGGCTTGGCGCCCCTCCCCCCTCTTGCTTGTTCAGACGGTTTGCCCAAACGCTCAGAGTTTTGGACAAACCGAGACTTATGAACGGTTAGTTGACGGCTGTCAGTAACCTGTTGCCTGACAACTGAGCGGCGATATTATCGCGTTGCAACTGTCCCATATCGGCGCGAGTCTCGACAGTGCCTGAACCCTGATGGGGCTGAAGGGTGACGTTGTCGAGTTGATAGAAGCGCTCGTCGATCTTGGGCTCATTCAGGAATACATCAAGTGCGGCACCGCCGAGCTTTCCATTGCTGAGGGCTTCTATCATTGCCTCCTCATCAATGGTCGTGCCACGCGAGATATTTACGATAATGCCGCGTGGACCAAGGGCTTCGAGCACCTCTTTGGAGACAAACTTTTCTGTTTCTTTGCCGCCCACCAGAGCGACGACCAGGTAGTCAACAGCAGACGCCAGAGAGACAGGATCACTGTGGAAGGTCCAGTTGGGCGTGTCTTTCTCTGAACGCGCGAAGTAGTGCACTTCCATTTTGAATGCAGCCATACGGTTCGCGATTTCGCGTCCGATGCGGCCAAGACCGAGAATGCCAACCTTACCACCAGATATCTTACGTGCCAGAGGGTATTCACCCCGGGTTGCCCAGTTACCTGAGCGGGCCCAATGGCTGGCCTGCTCAAATTTTCGGCCATGTGCTAACAGCAGAAGAACAGCAAGATCGGCAACGTCGTCATTGAGCACGTCGGGTGTGTTGGTCACCTTAATTCCACGCTCGCTCGCTTCCGCTGTGTTGATGGCATCATAACCCACACCGAAGTTGGCGACCAAAGCCAGGTTTGGGAGTTGATCCATTTCTGCGGCACCAAAGGGTACATGCCCCTTAAATGCGACGACTTTTATTTCTCTGCGAGTCGACTCATCAACCGAGGCAATATCAGCAGGCGAGGCGCACCACAGAGGAGCGAAATCGCTGTTGAGGGCGTCTACATCATTTTGTGCATAGCTGCCGATTACCAGTACATCTGACATCTGGATATTCTCCTTATTATTGGTTTTTAGTCTGCACAAATATCTTTCACAGACTTTTTGATGGAATCAGGATTAAACACCTGCAGTCGGTCCATCTGAGTGCGCCACGATGCCACTGCCAGAAGTGCAGATGCAGTTGGCGTGTCCCAGTTGGCGATAGGTTTCTGGTGGCTGAACAACTGACAGGCCTGAAGAAAACACAGGCATGGCGATGCAGGTTTTGGACACGAACATCGGTTTATTCAGCGCCTTAGCCGAACGAATAACACTCTCATCACTCTCGCTAAACGTAATCTGCAGACCATTAACGTGCATATGATCATCACCTGCCAGAGCTCGTAATCTAGACCAGGTCATCACAGCCTAGCATCTGATCTGTCAAAGGGACCATACGGCCGATTTGCCTGCAGCTCATCATCTTTAATAAAATCGATTCCGGCCCTACCGGGCGTAGCGACCAGATCTGCTTCAAACCTTTCGCTCATGACTTTGTCCTGTTAAGAAGCTGATAAACTCAGTTTCTGTGGGCGACGGATCCACGCCGTTAGTTGCACGGCTTGTCGCAGCCTGTCCTAGATTATTGTTTTAGTTAGAAGTATCGTATACCAAAAAAAATATATGGTATACCAAAGCATAAGTGCTCTATCAAAGAGCAAAAATGGGAGAAAAACAACGTTGTCTCAATTAATTTTCGCGGATAGCCTGTCGCGGCTAGGTACTGAATCTGCTTTCGAAATTCTTGCGCGTGCACAGAAAATGGAGGCTGAAGGCAAGGATATTATCAATCTCGGTATAGGGCAGCCTGATTTCCAAACCCCGGGCCATATAGTTGAAGCAGGGATAAAAGCGCTGCGTGATGGTCATCACGGTTACACCCCAGCAAATGGTATTTTGCCGTTGCGCGAAGCTGTAGCAACTGATCTGAATCGTCGTCATGGCGTCGAGGTTAATCCGGATAATGTTGTGGTGGTGCCTGG
>JBFEXW010000361.1:0-2002 GCA_041562495.1 Marinobacterium sp.
CGACGGCTAAGGGCACGGTTAAGAAAACTAGTCTTGCAGCCTTCTCCCGTCCACGTAGCACTGGTTTGATTGCGCTGGATATTGTTGAGGGCGATCGTCTGATTGGTGCATCGCTGACAGAAGGTCAGGATGACGTAATGCTGGTGACCAGTGCAGGTAAGGCGATCCGTTTCCATGAAGGTGATGTGCGCGAGATGGGACGTACAGCACGCGGTGTTCGTGGTATCAAACTTGATGGCGAAGCCGACGTTATCTCACTGATTATTCCTAAAGCTGAAGCGGCGGTACTGACAGCCTCTGAAAACGGCTACGGCAAGAAAACAGCAACCGAGGAGTTCCCTCTGCGCGGTCGTGGTGGTATGGGGGTTATCGCGATGCAGGTAACAGATCGAAATGGATCACTGGCTGGTGCTGTTCAGGTCTGGGAAGGCGATGATGTGATGCTGATCAGCAACTTGGGTACGATGGTTCGTACGCGCACTGCAGAGATCTCTTTACTGGGCCGAAATACTCAGGGTGTACGTCTCATCCGTGTGGCGGATGACGAGAAGCTCACCGGTCTGGCGCGCATCGAGGAGCCCTCTGAAGATGAGCTTGATGATGCTGCAGAGGGTGATAACGCGGAACAAGCCGCAAATGAACAACCGATAGATGAAACAACGGCTGACGCAGAAGGCGATACAGCCGGTGAGTCTGATGCTGACGAATAGGGTCGCGGAGCAAAAGTAACCAATCATGAACCGTAAATTTAACTTCAGCGCAGGTCCTGCTGCGCTACCGACTGAAGTTCTGCAGATTGCCCAGGCAGAGATGCTCGATTGGCAGGGTAAAGGGCTCTCCGTTATGGAGATGAGCCACCGTAGTGATGAGTATGTTGGAATTGCTACTCAGGCTGAGCAGGATTTTCGTGATCTGCTGGGGGTTTCTGACGACTACGCTGTGCTCTTTCTGCAAGGTGGTGCAACCAGTCAGTTCGCAATGGTTCCGTTAAATCTTCTGGGGCAGGCGAGTTCGGCGTCTTATATCAATACCGGAATCTGGTCGGTTAAAGCGATGAAGGAGGCTGCCCGTTATACTCAGGTTGATGTCGCAGCTTCTACCGAGGCTGAAAACTACAGTCGGGTGCCGACTCAGAGTGAGTTGGTAATTGATAAGAGAGCTGCCTACCTGCACTACACGACAAACGAAACGATCGGTGGTGTGCAGTTTGACTACATTCCGGACAGTAACGGACTTCCTCTTATCGCTGATATGTCGTCCGATATTCTGTCTGCGCCTATCGATGTTAACCGCTTTGGACTGATCTATGCTGGTGCGCAGAAAAATATCGGCCCAGCCGGTCTGACGTTGGTTGTAGTGCGTAAGGATCTGCTGGGCAAGGTTGCTGCTGGTGCGCCGACGATGTTTGATTATCAGGTGCATGCGAAAGCCGATTCAATGAACAATACGCCACCTACCTATGCCTGGTATCTGGCAGGACTCACTTTTAAATGGCTGAAACAGAAGGGTGGTCTTGCCGCGATGGCAGAGCTTAACGGCCGTAAAGCAGCCAAGCTCTATCGGGCGATCGATAGTAGTGATTTCTACGCTAACCCGATTGCTCTCAATAACCGTTCGAAAATGAACGTGCCGTTCACGCTGGCAGATGCTGCGCTGGATAAGGTTTTCCTTGCTGAAGCAGAGCAGGCTGACCTGCTTAATCTTCAGGGGCATCGTTCGGTTGGGGGTATGCGGGCGAGTATCTACAATGCCGTGCCTGAAGCCGGAGTCGATGCACTGATCAGTTTTATGACTGATTTCGAAAAACGCCGGGGGTAACTGATGAGTGGTGATTCCCAGCATCGCTCTCAGGAGGAAGCGCTTGGCGAGATTCGTCAGGATATTGACCGCATTGACCGCCAGATTCATCAACTGCTGAACGATCGCGCTCGCTGCGCGCAGCGTGTGGCTGAGGTCAAGGCGGCCTATCAGCAGCAGGATGCTGTTTTTTACCGGCCTGAGC
>JBFEXW010000362.1:0-1995 GCA_041562495.1 Marinobacterium sp.
CAAGCCGTAGAGATTATTCGACAGGGTGGTGTGATTGTTTATCCTACCGATTCTGCTTATGCGCTGGGTTGTCATCTGGGTGACAAAAAGGCGATGGAGAAGGTTCAGAGAATTCGTCAGATTAATGATAAGCACAACTTTACGCTGGTTTGTCGGGATCTTTCGGAGATCGGAACCTATGCAAAACTGGGGAACTCTATCTTTCGGTTTATCAAGTCACACACACCGGGAGCCTACACCTTTATACTGAATGCGACGACTGAGGTTCCGCGTCGTCTGATGCACCCCAAACGCCGTACCATCGGTATACGTATTCCTGATAATCCAATCTGTCTTGCTCTGACTGAAGAGCTGGGCGAGCCGATCATGAGTACCACACTGATCCTGCCGGGTGATGATGATCCGTTAACAGATCCGTATGAGATACGTGAGTTGCTACAGCATCAGGTGGATCTGGTAATTGATGGTGGCTACTGTGGACTGGAAGCTACAACGGTCGTTGATCTGACCGATGATCAGGTAAATGTACTTCGGCAGGGCGCGGGTTCAACCGACAACTTCTAGGGAAATTCCCTCTAGGTACAGAGGGAAATACTTAAGGATTCTGCCCTGAGAGTTGATTTGCGGGCTCCGTCCGTGTCCCAACTGTCATTAGCGCTTCAGTATCCTGAAAACTCTTCCATGCCTGTTGAATAGATTAGTGCTACTTTTCTATTCTGGGAGATTTGGCTGGTTAAATATTGACCAGCTTGGTGAGGATGATGGAAACGCAGTTGTCAGGATTTAAAGTACTTTTTTGTGACCCCTATGGCAGTTTTATGACCTGGACCGATCAGGTTTCTAAGGCTGGGGGGCACTGGGATCTGGTGCGAGTTGATAATTTCAACTCTGCGTTAGAGAGTCTTAAGGTAAATCGCTACGATGCAGTTGTTGTAGCGACTCTAAGTACGCCTGAACGTGAACTGGCTTTTCTTCGTGTTTTGATGGGAACGGCTCCTGACTGCGCACGTATCCTCTATGCGCCGGTTCTGACGCCTAATCTGCTATCGCGTGCTCTGGAGATCGCTCATAGGGTTTGTCTGAATACAGATCCGGTAGATCTGCTGGTTCAGCAGATCGATCAGTCAATTGCCTCCAATTCAATGATCTTTGATACTAAGGTTCGTCGCTCACTGGCATCGTTTAAACAGTTGCCTTCACCGCCGTCGGTTTATCAGGAACTAACCCGTCTGTTGAACTCTGAACAGACTACATCCTCCCATATATCTACAGTTGTATCGAAAGATCCTGCGTTAGCTGCGCGAGTCTTACGGCTGGTTAACTCAAGCTATTTTGGACTGGCGACCTCGGTTTCCAGTATCCAGCAGGCGGTAACACTGATCGGTGTGCGTACGCTGAGAGCGCTGGCCTTAGCCGGGCACTTCGGTCGTCACTACAAAAGCGTTAACTGGGACGGCTTCGACCTTAACGCGTTACAGACACGTGCGCTGATGGTCGCGCGTCTGGCGCAACAGTTATCCAGAACAGTCTCTAGAGATCCGTTGCTTAGAGATCAGGCATTTCTGAGTGGTTTGTTGCTGGATGTGGGTATGCTGATGCTGGTTTGTGAGCAATCACGCGGTTATCAGAAGGTGCTTAATTACAGTGCTAAGCACCAGATCGATCTTGCGGAAGTCGAAACACGAGGCTTTGGTGTTTCTCATGCTCAGTTAGGTGCGGGACTGTTGAGCCAGTGGAATCTTCCTCCACTGGTGGTAGATGCGGTGCTGTACCACCATAATCCGGGGCAATATCATCAGAAAGGACTAAGCCCGGTCGCTTTGGCTCATGTGGCGGATGCGCTTCTGCCACCGTTGGTTTCTGATAAAGGTCAGGTGTTGAGTGCCACGCTTGATGTGGAATTTCTGAAAGATAACGCGCTTGATGAGTACCTTCCAAAATGGAAGATGGAGGCAAACGGCTTCCGTCTGCAATCCAAGCGCGCGGCGAGTTAGC
>JBFEXW010000363.1:0-1966 GCA_041562495.1 Marinobacterium sp.
AGAAAGGTGCAGGGCGATAGGTATGGAACCGGGCAGCTTCCTGCTCGGCACAGACGATAAGTACTATAAATACGCCGTTTTTGGGGACGACGCCACCAAGGTCGTTCGATATCGTCAGTTCATTCAGGGAAATCAGTTATAAACTGAACGAAAATAGCGCGCGGATAAAAGGTTGTCGTCAGTAAAACAGCTCGCAACAACCTTTTATCGCTTCCAATCATCCCATCATACTGTTTGGCATTAACAGTGCTATTGATGGAAACGCAATTAACAGCGCCGTCGCAACCAACATCATCAACCAGAACGGCAGCACACCAATGAAGATATCCTTGAGCTGGATACCCGGCGCAACCGACTTAACGATAAACACGTTGATACCAACCGGTGGACTGATAAGCCCCATCTCTAGTACCAGCACAACAACCACACCAAACCAGATCGGATCAAAGCCCAGCGCAGTAATGATCGGGAAGAAGATCGGCATCGTCAGCACCAACATGGAGAAGCCCTCAAGGAAGCACCCTAGAACCAGGTAACACGCCAGAATCAACACCAGTATCAGTGTTGGACTGACATCCAGAGAGGTCAGAAATTCACCTACCGTCTGAGGTACGTGACTCATCGCCAGAAACGGATTGAGAAGATGCGCCGCTATCAGGATCAACATCACTGTCGCGGTCGTGGTAATGGTTCCCTGAGCCGCGCGCCAGATCGCTTTCAACTCAAGTGTACGCATAACCAGACCAAATACGATTGCCAGACCCGCACCTACGCCAGCTGCTTCAACCGGCGAGAACAACCCTGTATAGATTCCGCCGATTGTCATCAAAATGATTGTCAGGATGGGGCCTGCACCCGCCAGACCACGCATTTTTTCGGCAAACGAGCTTTTTGGACCGGCCGGAGCCGCTTCAGGTTTGATATAGGCGATGATCACAATAATCAGTACAAACAGCAGACACAGCAGAATGCCGGGAAGAACGCCGGCCAGAAACAGACGACCAATCGACTGTTCCGTCAAAATCGCGTAGATAACAAAGCCTGTTGAGGGAGGAATCAGAATCCCCAACGTACCACCCGCAGCCACTGCACCACTTGACAGGCGTGGCGAGTAGTTAAAGCGTTCCATCTCAGACAGCGATACACGACCCATGGTCAGTGCAGACGCGACGGATGATCCGCAGAGCGCCGCGAATCCGGCACAGCCAACAATAGTAGCAGAAGCCAATCCACCACGAATGGATCCAATCAGCGCATAAGCTGCATCATAGAGCTTACGGCTCATGCCCGCTTCTGTGGCGATATTCCCCATCAGGATAAACAGCGGTATAACGATCAGATCTGAGTTAGATGCCAGAGAGAAACTCTCGTTTGCCAGTACCGCAAAGGCAGACGAAGTACTATCCAGAATGCTGATCCCGACAAGACCTACCACCGCGATTGCGAAAGCGACTGGGATACGCAGTGCCATCAGAATTATCAGCGAGAGGATCCCTAAAGATCCAATCAGTTCATTACTCATCCTCTGAGCTCCTGGGCACAGCCGTCAAACACAAATTCGATAATCTTGGATAACGCCTGCAGTAACAGCGTCACAGAGGTTAACAACGCAAAAGCTGCCAGTGCATATTGGAAATCAGCTTTTGGCAGATTGATAATATTAGTACTCAACCCCAGCATTTTTGATATCGCAGCAGCATCAACAACTGTATAAGCCACGAGCCCAAACAGAACGCCCCCGATCAAATATCCCGCAAAATCGAGAAAAATATTAAATTTATGACCATAGGCGTTTTCGAGCAGATCCACTTTGATGAATCCATCGTAGCGCTGGCAACAGGTTACGCCACCGAAAACAATAATTACCATCGCCATCTGCGACAGGTCATTTGCACCGGTCAGCGGAGCACCGAAGGCCCGACCGATTACATCGATCAGGATAACAAGCAGAATAGATACAAGAACT
>JBFEXW010000364.1:0-1945 GCA_041562495.1 Marinobacterium sp.
CCGTCTCTGAATCTGGCGTCCTCTCTCAGGGTAAACTCGACCCAGCGGCGTGACTCCGGCAGTCGAATCGATTCTGCCAGCAGTCCATACTGACTGAAAGGCTCGTCCACGGAGCGCGTCATCAGGCTATCAAAAGTAAGGCCAGTACCATCAGCGGCTGTGCCTTTGACTATGAATGGATTAAAACTGTCGAAGGTACCTATGGCAGCTTGTTTAAAACTACCGCCTTTAGGTGCGTCCGGATTGGTGTAGTCAAAATGGCTGAAGCCAGTGCCATATTTGAGATCGCCGTGCATGGCGATCCCCTGAGCTTCGGAGATGACTTCCGCCTGGGCAGTGATTGAACAGGCAAAAATAAGTGGAAAGAGTGTGTTGCGCCAGATCGACATGCCGACTCCTTATCCGGGAAAACATGAGTGAAACCAGAAGGTACAGGCGCTAGTAAACTTGAAAATTCAGTCGCTGTCGACCGCCTGAAGCTCCGAGGCTTTGCGTTCAAGTGTATGATAACGTTCTGCTCGGGAGATCCCCTGTCGTTCGAGATCCTGATTAAGCTCAGTCAGCGCTGTCAGGCGATCATTATTGCCGTTTGCAAGGCTTTTCAATAGATCGCGCTCTGCCCAGGCACGTATTTTTTTGACCAGTACAAATTTAAACAGTACCGCCAGTATGACGGAGATCAAAATGATGAACAGGCTGAGAGCATCCATCCATTAACTGCTCTCAGAAGAGTCGCTGACTTTAAGCTGCTGACCAGGCATCAGCAGAGTATCGGAGGATAGGGAGTTCCAGCGAATAAGCTGTTCGACACTGACGTCGTGTTCCTTTGCAATACGGCTTAGATTATCGCCTTTCTGCACCAGATAGGCCTGAGCGGTTCTAATGTTTTCATCTGATTTTACTGAGTTGCGAACATAAACGACCAACTGCTGACCAATTTTCAGCGTATCGCGAGTACCCATCTCGTTCCAGCGGGCCAGTTGTGCAGAACTGACACCATATTTGCGTGCTATGGACCAGAGGCTGTCGCCGCTGGAGATGGTGTAGACCTGACGTTCACGACCTGCAGGAGCCTTGCGGTTGATTCGTCGTTCAACACGCTGATTGGCGCTCAGTGTGTACTGGTTGGCGTCCATCAGGGCTGACGGAATCAGCAGAGACTGACCGACGCGGATCAGGTTGCCACTGATCTTATTGGTACTTCTGATACTGCTGACAGAGGTGTTATAACGCTGTGCAATGGTCGACAGAGTGTCACCGTTTTTGATCTCATAACGTGCCCAGCTCATACGCTCTGACGGATCCAGTTTAGCTAGTTCTGTGCGGAATAGTTCCGCTTTCTCCTGAGGCACCAGCAGACGGTGAGGGCCTTCCGGATCTGTTGCCCAGCGACTGAAGCCGGGGTTCAATTTGTAGAGCTCTTCAATCTCAATATTGCTCAGTTCAGCGGCTCTCGCCAGATCGATCTGGCTGGCAGTTTCTACCATTTCAAAGTAGGGCTGGTCAGGCAGTTGGTGAAGTGCCAGATCATAACGGTCCGGATGCCTGAATATCTCAGCTACGGCAAGTAACTTGGGTACGTACGAGCTGGTTTCGTTGGGCAGATCGAGAGACCAGAAGTCGATCGGCTTGCCCGCTTTTTGGTTACGTTTTATCGCCCGGCGAACATTGCCTTCGCCCGCATTGTAAGCGGCTAGTGCCAGTAGCCAGTCGCCATCAAAATAGTTATGCAGGTAGTTAAGATAAGTCAGCGCCGCCTGAGTTGATTCTACGATATCGCGACGCCCGTCATACCACCAGTTGCGCTTCAGACCGAAATGATCGCCTGTGCTTGGGATAAACTGCCAGGGACCTGCCGCGCGTGCAGGTGATTTAACAAAGGGATCGTAGCTGCTTTCGATTACAGGTAATAGAGCGATCTCGGCTGGCATGCCGCGATCCAGTA
>JBFEXW010000365.1:0-1936 GCA_041562495.1 Marinobacterium sp.
TCCGCTCATGCCTGCGATAGTACACCCCTTCCCAATTTGAGTGCTACCGGCAATCGCAGCGCCACCCGCTATCGCGGTACCCTCACCAACAATAACGTTATGGGCAATCTGGATCTGGTTATCCAGTTTCACGCCACTTTCGATACTGGTATCTGACAATGCGCCGCGATCAATCGTTGTATTAGCACCGATCTCAACATCATCGCCTACTCTGACGCCGCCTAACTGTTCAATCTTACGCCAGGAGGCACCCTCACGCGCAAAGCCAAATCCATCAGCACCAATCACAGCGCCAGAATGAATAACACAACGCTTACCAATTTTTATATCCGTGTAGAGTGTTACCTGCGCGGCGATTCGGGTGTCAGTTGCAATTGTACAACGATCACCGATCACCGTATTCGGCCCGATATAGACACCTGATCCGATCTGAACATCTGAACCCATTACCACACCAGCACACACCTGTGCATCAGCGGCGATCACAGCCCGCTCACCGCACACAACACTCGGGTGAACACCAGGCTTAAACTCCGCCTGACGAGAAAATAGACGACTCACTTTGGCATAGGACAAATAGGGATCAGCAACACAAATGGCTGTACCAGGCACTGCAGGCAAATCAATCGGGCTGACCAGCACAACGCCCGCTGAAGTCGAACTCAACTGGTTAGCATATCGTGAGTTTGACAGAAAACTGAGATCCGAATCGCCCGCGTCTAGCAGAGTAGCGATTCCATGGACAGACCGATCCTCTCCAACCAGCTTGCCACCAAGTTGAACTGCTATATCTGAAGCCAGATACTCTCGTTTCACCTTCAATCAACTATTCCGCATTGAGTCGTTTAACCACCTCAGGAGTGATATCGATTCCCGGTTCCATATAGATGGTTGATTGACGATTGAGGATCAGCGAGATCTCCTGCTCTTTGATCAGCTTCATAATCACGGCATCCAGCTTAGGACGCATATCAGCTATAAATTTCTGTTCTGCCTCCGCACGCTGCTGCTGTAGTGCCTGACCCTGGCGTTGATATTCCTGAAACACTTTCTGGAACTGCAGTTGCAACTTCTGCTGCTCTTCAGGCGCCGCCAGACCCTGATTAGCCTTTAACTTTGCCTGCAGGTCTCTTGCCTGCCGCTCAAGAGAAACCACATTCTTTTCGGCCGATGCTGTCTCAGCGGAGAGCCTATCTCTGAATGTTTTTGCCGCTTCAGAGGCAAGCAATGCATCCTGAACACCAAGCGAAACAATTTTACCTGCTTGAGAGGCCGGGGAGATAAAACACAGAAGGATCAGACCTAATGAGCCAACAATTTTTTTCATTAGAAGGTTCTTCCCAATGCAAACTGCAGTATTTCCGTTTCATCACCTGTTTTATTATTCAACGCCTGACCAAAGGAGAAGGAGAGCGGGCCGATCGCGGTCAGCCAGCTAAGCGCGAAACCAGCCGAAGCTCTAATCTCACCCAGATCAACATTTTCAGTACAGTTAACTAATCCGGCACAGTCTGCTGCGTAGACATTGCCCGCATCGAAAAATACCGAAGTACGCCAAGACTCTTTATCATCAATAAATGGCATAGGGAAAATCAACTCTGCAGTACCGGAAAGCAATAAATTACCTCCAATAATGTCATTGGTAATAGCATCCCTCGGCCCCAGGCTGTTGTTTACGTAACCTCGAACCGTCCTTAAACCACCTGCAAAGAAGTTTTTATAGAAAGGATATGCATCACTTCCAAAAGCATCCGCATATCCAGAACGGGTTTTGAGCCCAAGAACCCAGGTCTGATCGCGATTAAGAGGCTGGTAATACCGTCCGGTATAAACAAGTTGATAGTACGACAGATCACCGCCAGGTACTGCCATATCAAGATTTACCGAGTGAGAGTGACCCGCCGTTGGAAAAAAGCCGCTATTAAGATAATTAGCA
>JBFEXW010000366.1:0-1926 GCA_041562495.1 Marinobacterium sp.
AAAAACCGGGAACTCGCTGATCTTGCGGCAACTCATTCGCAGTCACCAACCCCAGAGGATCCACACTGAAAGTACGAATAATACTGGGATACAGACTCTTGAAATCGAACACCAGCACATTGCGGTAGAGCCCGGGCTTTGAATCCATCACAAAGCCCCCCGGAACCTCAAGATCGCTGCGACCAGAGGCGTACTCTGGTGCCACATATCCCTGCCGGTGTAGCTGAGGCAGATAGAGATTATCAAAGGCTTGCTGAGAACCTCCCACCTTATCCAGCGGCAGGCCGGTCAGCCGACTGCGCTCTATCAGATACTCCAGCAACTCCGCTTTAGAAAAGATATCAGTGACCAGCCGACAGTCTTCGAGGTTGTACTGTGCCAGCGCTAGGCGATCTTCGCGATAAAGTCGCTGAATCTCTTCACCACGATCATCGGGATGATCGATCTTTTTACCTCGCCCCAGCAGTGCCTGTGCAACAAACTGGAGGCCATAACGCTCAAAGTGCCAGGTCGCACCCTTTAACGTTTCTATACCATCCAGTGCAACACGACCTGAAATGCGAGCAAACCAGCGTCCCGCGTGTCCCTGTTCTACAAAGAGAGGCTCATCATTTCGCCCGATACGCAGTTTTACGCCAAGTGCTCTGGCACGTTCTGCCAGCACTCGCAGGTCAAATCCGATCAGATTCCAGCCGATCAGGATATCCGGATCCCAGCTTTGAATCAGTTCAACAAATCGCAGCAGAACCTGCTTCTCTGAACGGCAGGACTCGATCCAGGGTTGTTGCGGCGCTGCCCCGTTAACAAGGACACACTCATGACCTCCCATCTGCAGCGCGATACTGAGGATCTTGTTAGCACTGAGACTGGTTTCTATATCCAGAGAAAGTATCTGCAACTTCGGTTGATAATCGGCTGCCCGCAGCTCTATCTTGCCCTGCTTCTCACCAACCTGAGCGCCGGTACGGATAAAACGCTCCATCAGATAGCGATCAACCGGACGTATATCCTCCTCCATGATAGCCAGACCTGCATCGGAGATTCGCTGCAGAGCCTCCCTATACACCGACAGTGTAGTGAAATAGATGCCCGCTACGGGCTCGGCGCGAAAGGATTGAAGTTCAAGGTTTTTAACCTCCCAGCCGGAGAGATCTTTAAGCAGGCGTGCGATCTGAGCGGAATCGGTACGGCGAGTAAAAAACAGTGCCTTCCCCTGAGGAACAGTAACTTCGACAGTCCCCTGATCAGTGACCAGCCAGAAAACAAACTCGATACCCGAAGCACCATCACGCTGCTGACGCGTTAATGGAAAGCCGAGCGTGCGATTATCAGACACCGAAGGGCTGAACGATCTCTAGATCGGGGAAATGAGCCAGAATCTCGTTACGATCCTGCTCAAGGAACAGCAGTTTCAGATTCGGCCCTGCATCCATCGTGAAGTAGACCGGAACACCCTGTTGACGCAGCGACCAGACCTGCTGCATCGCTTCAACCGAACCGGGCTGCCAGTAGAGCAGCGGTGGCCAGCTTGAGATCATTGTGGCATGCATTGATAGTGCATTCTGCTCCGCGGTACTGCCAAGAAGGTGAAAATCCCGTGTCTCCAGCGCACCGTGCATTTTCACCAGATCCGTGTTCGCCTGTAGCGGCCATGATTGATACAGATGAGAGGTTTCCACGGTACGCTGCATACCGGAGCGGGAATCTACTGATTTAACACCTTCATCAATCTTAATCAGCCCGACTGAAAAACCGGACCATTCGATTTCGATAGGGTGCGCATGCGAATCCAGCCCATCATCGCGATGTCCCATATGCCACTCAACAAACCCCTGATAGATCGAACGACAGGCACTACCGCTACCCAAGCGGGCAAGCATTGATAATGCGGAGTTCTCAAGAGACAACCCTAACGCATCGTTCAGT
>JBFEXW010000367.1:0-1914 GCA_041562495.1 Marinobacterium sp.
GAGTCGGTTTTGTTGACGTGCTGACCACCCGCGCCTGATGCCCTGAAGGTATCAATTCGCAGGTCCGCTTTATTGATCTCAATCGCTGCGGATTCATCCATCTCCGGCATCACCGCCACGGTGCAGGCAGAGGTATGGATACGCCCCTGAGATTCAGTTTCAGGCACACGCTGAACGCGATGCGCGCCGGACTCAAACTTGAGTTTGGAATAAACAGCGTCACCACTGATACGACTGATAATCTCTTTAAAACCGCCGTGTTCACCCTCATTCGAACTGACCACCTCGACACGCCAGCCAACCCGTTCAGCGTAGCGGGAGTACATACGAAAAAGGTCTCCGGCAAAGATCGCGGCCTCATCACCACCGGTACCGGCACGTACCTCAAGAAATACGTTGCGGCCATCATTAGGGTCTTTTGGCAGAAGCAGGATCTGAAGTTCCGCTTCAAGACGTTCTTCGTTTGCTTTAGCTTCGGCCAGCTCCTCTTTCGCCATCTCACGCAGTTCGGGATCATCCTCCTCCATCATGAGTTTGGCTGTTTCCTGATCCTCAACTGCGCGTTGCCATTCGCTAAACGCTTTTACAACCGGTTCCAGCTCAGAATATTCGCGAGAATAGTCACGAAATTTATTCTGATCACTGATCACCTCTGCATCGCTTAGCAGAGCTGACAGCTCCTCAAAACGGTCAGTCAGCGATTCAAGTCGCTGTTGTATGGATTCTTTCATGTTTGTTTCCGATGCTAATTACTGCGGGAGGAGGAATCGAGCTCGAAAAGCTCAGTCGCTATCATTTGAAGATCATCTCTTCCCTCAGCAGAGGCTTTTCTTAACTGCACGCTCGGTGCGTGCAGGAATTTATTGGTGAGACCATGCGCCAGACGTTTAACCACATCCTGTGGATCCTTACCCAGACTCAGTTGATGAAGCGCTCTCTCCAGTTCGGACTCAGCAATAAGCTGGTGCTTTTCTCTGAGTGAGGTCAGTGTATCAACCGCATCGAGCTCTCGTAGATGACGCATAAACGCCTGCGTACCGGTATCGATCAGCTTTTCCGCTTCGGTTGCCGCGTCCTGACGTGAGCGCTGGTTCTCTTCGATCACCTCAGTAAGATCATCAACGGTGTAGAGGTAAACATCCTCAAGCTCACCCACTTGCGCTTCGATATCGCGTGGAACCGCAATATCGACCATAAACATCGGGCTGTGGCGGCGCTTCTTAAGCGCTGATTCGACGCTACCCTTACCGAGAATAGGAAGCTGTGAAGCGGTCGAACTGATCAGGATATCAGCATCGACCAGCTCGTCAGGGATAGATGCGAACTCGATTGCTCGCCCATCAACCTCATCCGCGAGTGCCAGAGCGCGACTCAGTGTACGGTTAGCGATAGTAATCGAACGCACACCGGCCTGCTTCAGATGACGGGCAACCAGCTCTATGGTTTCACCGGCGCCAATCAATAGTGCACGGCTCTGCCCGAGATCAGCAAAAATATGCTGCGCCAGACTAACCGCCGCGTAGGCAACCGACACCGGATTCTGACCGATATTAGTTTCAGTGCGTACCTGTTTAGCAACAGAAAATGCCTGACGAAACAGACGGCCCAGTTCAGCGTGCACCCGCCCCGCTTCCTGAGAAACTGAGAATGCTGACTTCAACTGCCCCAGTATCTGCGGCTCACCCAGCACCAGAGAATCCAGACCTGAAGCTACGCGCATCATATGACGGGCAGCGGACTCATCCCAGTACTCGTAGACACAGCGGTGCAATTGGTCTGGCTCAACCTGATGATAGTCAGATAACCAGCGGATCAGTTTCGCCGATTCCGATTCATCCAGGCTACAGTAAAGCTCAGTACGATTGCAGGTCGAAAGGATCGCGATTTCGTTTAGCTTAGCTTCATTGCAGGCAC
>JBFEXW010000368.1:0-1909 GCA_041562495.1 Marinobacterium sp.
AATATCCGGAAGCAGCGCCTCTTCACGCTTGAGGCGACCATAACGGCGTTCCAGCGCCTGATGCATAGCGGCGTAATCATCGCCCGGCGTGATCCCCTCGATATTAAATTTCCGGTAATCACGCTTCAGCGGTCCGTTACGGTCAAAAACCACACAGGAGGCTACTGTTGCTTCGCCCGAGCTGTGACTGATATCAAAACACTCCAGACGCGATGGAACCTCATCCAGATTCAACACCTCCTGCAGCGCCAGGAAGCGGTTATACATATTCTGTTTATGTAGTAACTGGGCGCTGAGGTTCTGCTCAGCATTTGACTGCGCCAGACGCTGCCAACCGGCTCGCTCGCCTCGTACCCGACTGGTCAGTTGCACCTTGGCACCACGCTGCTGTGTCAATGCCTGTTCAATCACATCAGTATGTTCAAGATCAACGGCCGCAATAACGGTTGACGGAATTTCACGCCCGCCTGCCAGATAGAATTGTGCGATAAATGCCGATAACACCTCGGTAGCGCTCTCCTCTACAGCAACTCGTGGGTGGAATACCTTTGAACCTATCACCCGCCCCTGACG
The DNA here is from genome assembly GCA_041562495.1 of Marinobacterium sp. GTDB lineage: Bacteria > Pseudomonadota > Gammaproteobacteria > Pseudomonadales > Balneatricaceae > Marinobacterium_E. Next base: position 574 of record JBFEXW010000368.1, read on the forward strand.
AACGAAAATAGCATGAACGCAAACGCCACCCGGTTGAACCGCACAGCCAAATACATCTGCATCGCCTTTCTGGCCACTGATAAACTGCTGCTCTTGAACATGCCTCATACGAGCCATCTGGTCACGAAGCTCAGCAGCACGCTCAAAGTTAAGGTTTTGTGCGGCATTCTCCATCTCCTCAGACAGCTCTTTTAATACCATGGGATTGCGCCCCTCAAGAAACATCTGCGTATGGCGAACATCCTTAGCGTAATCCTCTTCACTCACCAAGCCTACACAAGGTCCGGAACAGCGCTCAATCTGATACTGCAGACAGGGACGGGATCGGTTGCTGTATTGAGCGTCAGTACATTGCCGTACTTTGAACAACTTTTGCAGCAGATTAAGACTTTCACGTACCGCGCCACCACTTGGAAACGGACCAAATAACCGCCCTTTTTTACTACTTTTCCCCCGCTGGAAACGCAGCGCAGGATAGGACTCACCATCTGTCACCAAAATATAAGGGTAGGACTTATCATCCCTGAGCAGAATGTTATAGGGCGGTCGATTGGTCTTGATCAGGTTCTGTTCGAGCAGTAGCGCTTCAGTCTCACTACCGGTAACCGTGACCTCAATATTGGCAATTTTTGAGACCAGCGCACGCGTCTTGATCGACAATCCCTGCGAACGAAAATAGGAGCTGACGCGATTTTTAAGGTTTTTCGCTTTGCCAACATACAGCAGTTCCCCAGTCGCATCATACATCTGATAACAACCGGGCCGACGCGTCAGATTTTTCAGAAAATCCTGATGGTCAAAGCCGGTGATCAAGCGTTTTCGCCTCCTGCCTGCGACTCGCGGGCGACCTCCATATAGAGGTGCGTTGCCTCCTCGTGAATATGATTCAGATCATCACGGGTATCATCGGTAATTCCTGCGCCGCGGGACAAGGAGACTTCAAGGAATGCACAGATCTGGGCATAGTAGTAAAGTCTGTTATCAAACCCATTGGCCCGCCGCATTTTGCTGAAGGCGATATGCGCCCCGTTCATCAGGATATTATTGATGTCGGTGTCTGACATCATCGGATCACGGCGAGTAGGTTTAGCCCGCAGCTCTGCTTCCGCTTCCTGACGTTGGCGTTTTGTTTGAAATGGCATTAAAGGATCACTCCGACTCAATCGCGTTGAATTATTATTACAGCAAGACCGCTAATATAAACAGCCATATGAGATTCTCAAGTTGATTAAGGTATCCCCATGACGCTGACCGCAGTGAAACAAGGACCTACTCTTTCACCAGTTAACCTCAATTCAACCATCAGTTGGTTGGTCAATTCACCTGACCTGCTGAT
>JBFEXW010000369.1:0-1901 GCA_041562495.1 Marinobacterium sp.
GGTGTGCTGGCTGTTCGTCGGTTCCTACACCTTCTCCAGCGTATTCTCATACCTGGGTGGTGAGCACGTTGTAAAAGAGTTCTTTACTGCACTGGATCTGTCGCCACTGGGCTTCCTGCTGATGGCTCAGGCGATCATCTTCCTGTTGGGTTGGCCGCTGGAGTGGTCGGAGATCATTATTATCTTCGTTCCAATCTTCCTGCCGCTGTTGCCGCACTTTGGAATTGATCCGCTGTTCTTCGGTATTCTGGTTGCGTTGAACCTTCAGACCTCGTTCCTGACCCCGCCGATGGCGATGTCAGCCTACTATCTGAAAGGTATTGCACCACCAGACGTGAAATTGACCGAGATCTTCCGTGGCTGTATGCCGTTCTTGGCTATGGTATTTGTATCGATGATCCTGATGTACACAGTGCCGGATATCATCTACTACCTGCCTAACAAACTCTACGGAAGCTGATATGACTGAACAGACTCAAACAAGCGCCTGTGTATTAATCGCACGGATGAAGTCGGGAGAGTTATCAGCCATTGATGTTGCCAATGCATATATTGCGCAAGTTGAAAAGCTGGAGCCTGAGATTCAGGCCTTCAGCTGGTTCGACGCCGACTATGTCAGAGAGCAGGCAAAACAGTTAGATATGCATCGGATGCGTGGCCTGCCAACAGGCCCGCTTTACGGTCTGCCGGTTGCGCTTAAGGATATTATCGACACCAAAGCGATACCGACTGAAAATGGGACGGCACTGGATTCTGGTCGTGTACCGACTGAAGATGCGGTAGTGGTTCAGAAGCTGAGATCAGCAGGCGCAATTATCTTTGGTAAAACGCGTACGACTGAACTGGCATTCATGGATCCATGCGAGACCCGTAATCCGCATAACATTGAGAGAACTCCAGGCGGTTCTTCATCCGGTTCAGCCGCAGCTGTTGCGGCTGGAATGGTGCCAGTGGCGCTGGGTACTCAGACAGGAGGTTCGGTTATACGGCCGGCTTCGTTCTGCGGTACTTTCGCGATCAAGCCAAGCTTTGGGATGATATCCCGTAGCGGTGTTTTGTTGCAGTCGCCGTCGCTGGATACACTGGGCGTTTTTGCAACCAGTGTTGAAGATTTGGGACTGATGCTTGATGTTCTGGCGGGTTTCGATCCGCAGGATAAATCAACCAGCTTGTCTCCGGCGCCACAGGCGCTGAAGATTGCGATGGATAAACCGCCGGTACCACCGACCTTTGCGATGATTCAGCCTCCGGGCATTGAAAACGCATCGGACGATATGATGGCTGCACTCAAAGAGCTGCGCGCTTTCCTTGGCGACCAGGCGTTTGAAACCGGCCTTCCGGCTGCATTCGGTGAGGCGCTTAAAGCTCGCGAAACGATCAACTTTGCAGAGATGGCCAAGTGCTATTACCGCTACACCTATCACGCAAAAGATCAGCTCGGTGAAAAGCTTCAGGGGGCGATCCGTAAAGGTGAAGAGGCAATGGCGCGTGACTATATCGCTGCGCTGGACTGGCCAGAAATCCTTAATGCCGGTCTGGAAGAGCTGTTCGATCGCTGCGATGCGCTAATATTGCCTTCAGCTTTAGGGGCCGCTCCAGGGCTTGAAACGACAGGGGATCCAGTGTTTAACAGCGTCTGGACTCTTTGCGGCACGCCAGTGGTAAACCTGCCCGTATTTAATGATGCGGATGGTATGCCAATGGGTATCCAACTGGTTGGACCTAAGGGTGATGATGCGCGCTTACTGAGAGCTGCTCGCTGGCTTTCTGAAACATTAAAACATGCACAAATTGATCAAGAGGTTGCCTAGAGATGAATATTTTACTCTCGATACTTGGCTTCTCCTTACTGGCTGGATTCCTTGCGATCCTGGCAGTAAAAGTTAATAGCCTAGATCTGA
>JBFEXW010000370.1:0-1901 GCA_041562495.1 Marinobacterium sp.
CTCGTAACAAACCCAACTCCTCCCCCATCGACCGAAAAATGCTAATACAAACTAAGGAAGTCTCCCTAAGCATAGAACTCGTTAAACGCTTTAGCGACCATTCCAACTGACTCTGGTTCCATATGTAGATGATGACCACCGGGCAGAACAAGTTGCGCTAACTGCCTAACACAGGAGACTCTCTCCTCAGTTAAGCTACGCTTAATCCCCTGCTCGCCGGATATCAGCATGACTGGTGCTTCAATTGCGCTCAATGCAGCTCGCACCTGCGTCTCAGTCAACCGCGTTGTTCGCTGCTTTAAACGCGGATCAGCCGCTAACTGAAAGAGCCCCTCCTCAGTCAGACGGGTACTACGACTCATCAACCTTTCAGCCGCCTGTTTCGGCACTGGAAAAGCGCCCTGCGCGCGCGATCGCACCCAGGTTTCAAGCGGCCTGACCGAGACTCTCACCTCTGCTTCAAGGTTTGCATCGACAGTCTCGCGAAATGCCTGCGGAAAATGTTCAGCATCATCGGCCATAGGCCCAAGATTCTCTATCAGACCGAGCTTAACAACCGACTCGGGCCAGCATCCCGCATAGAGGCTACAGACACCAGCACCCAAAGAATGCCCGAGCAATCTGATTTTCGGATCTCCCAATGAAAGAACGATCTGTCGAAGGTCAGCGACATACCCGAGTATAGGGTATCCCATAGAATCCTGAATCCAGTCTGATCGCCCATGCCCGGCAAGGTCGATAGCGATCAAGCGATAGTCCTGAATATGTTCAGCCAGCAGATAAAAGCTTTCAGCATTATCCAGCCAGCCATGAACAGCAACTAATGGCGGTTTTGACGAATCACCCCAAGAGAGACCACGAATCTTGCGGTTAGGGAGATCAAAATTGACAGGCTCTGCGCTAATCACTGCAGATAGTAGAGATTTAGCTGAGTCGCCAGACCGGCAGCCGGAAAGTCAGTTACCAGCTCCTCAACCTGAGCGGTGATAAAGGATTCGGGATAACCGGAGGCTCCCTCTTTTAACCAAACACTCAACGCTCCGACCAGCGGCATATGCGTTACCAGAAGAACCTGAGCATCATCGGGCAGTTGCGCCAACTGTTGTGCAACCGCCTGCGGACTGGACTCAGGTACCAGAGCATCACTCAGTTGATAGGTACGCCCCGGTAACAGCTGTTCGATGGTCTGACGAGTACGCAGATAGGGGCTGACCAGAATGTGTTCAACGTCAGCAAGCGAGAGTGCCAGCGCCTCAGGCATCTGGCTGAGAGAGTTCAACCCTCTTGCGGTTAATACCCGCTGCTGATCCGGATAGCCCGGAGCGGCCTCAGCATGGCGCATCAGGAAAACCTTCACGCCTGACGCCCGTCATCACTCAGAGAGAATTCAACATCTGAGTTTTGCGCGCTACTCATCATCTGACCGATCACCTGCTTGACCGGAGCCTGATGGAATACGACCTCGTACAATCCACGTACCAGAGGCATATAGACCTCCTGCTGCTCAGCATGCTCCCTGACCAGTTTCAGCGTATTCACGCCTTCAGCCACTTCACCGAGTTCAGCCACCGCCTCATCAAGGGTTTTACCCTGCCCCAGCGCATAGCCAACCCTGTAGTTGCGACTCAGTGGCGACAAACAGGTAACGATCAGGTCACCGACGCCCGCCAACCCCAGGAAGGTCAGAGGATTAGCACCCATACTGACCGCCAGTCGACTCATCTCCGCCAGTGAACGGGTAATTAGCATACTCTTGGTATTTTCACCCATTCCCAGCGCCGCACTCATACCGGAGGCGATTGCGTAGATATTTTTGAGTGTTCCGCCGAGCTCAACACCAAAGGTGTCATCACTGGCATAAACCCGGAAATAACCCGACTGCAGGAGTTCCTGCACAGCCC
>JBFEXW010000371.1:0-1896 GCA_041562495.1 Marinobacterium sp.
CAGCACTGATAATTAAAGCGGATAAACCCAGTGGAAAAATTGCCTAACCACCGTTGCTGTGTCATATTTTTCAACATTCTATCTATATAGATTACTCACTAGGGGTAAAGAGCTTGGCTCAAGGTTTTCAACCGCTTAGCGGTCTGGCAAAGCGACTGGTAAACGAGGGGGTGTTCACCGCCGAAGTAGCGATGGATGCGCTGAGCAAGTCTCGCGCGGCAAACCAGTCGTTTGTCAGCTACATCATCACGCAAAGACTTGTCAGCGCGCATCGCGCTGCCTGCGCCGCGGCGGAGGAGTTTGGCCTACCGCTGTTAGATCTGGATGCATACAGCACTGAATCCGTACCTCAGGGTGTTGTCAGCGAATCACTGATCGCGAAACATCGTGCATTGCCTATTATGCAGCGTGAAAACCGACTGTTTGTCGGTATCTCGGACCCTACTAACATTCAGGCACTGGATGAGATCAAGTTCTCTACCGGTATTACCACTGAAGCGGTTATCGTTGAAGAGGATAAGCTCGAACGCCGGATCGATGCGGTGCTGGATTCGGATGATGGTTCTGGTGCGCTGGGCGATCTGGCGGATGAGGATCTGGATAACCTTCAGGTCGATGATGGCGAAACACGTCGCGCTGAGGAAGAGAGTGCCGAGGATGCAGCCTCCGATGCGCCGATCGTTCGTTTTATCAACAAGATCCTGCTTGATGCAATCAAAAATGGCGCATCCGACATCCACTTTGAGCCCTATGAGAAGAGCTATCGGGTTCGCTGCCGTGTCGACGGCATCCTGCAGGAGGTGAGCAAACCTCCGATCAATCTCGCCTCTCGTCTCTCTGCCCGACTGAAAGTTATGTCAAATATGGATATAGCAGAGCGACGTGTGCCTCAGGACGGACGTATTAAGCTGAAGGTTTCAGCAAAACGTGCAATCGACTTTCGTGTAAACACTCTGCCGACACTCTGGGGTGAAAAGATCGTACTGCGTATTCTTGACCCGACCAGTGCGACCATCGGTGTCGATGCTCTGGGCTTTGAGCCTGAACAGCGTGAAACCTATCTCAGCACACTGAGACGCCCACAGGGGATGATACTGGTTACCGGCCCTACCGGTTCTGGTAAGACCGTAACCCTCTATACCGGCCTGAATATCTTGAATGAAGTTGAGCGCAATATCTCGACAGCAGAAGACCCCGTCGAGATCAATATGGACGGAATCAATCAGGTCCATGTTAACCCCAAAGTGGGTCTAACCTTCGCCGAAGCGCTGCGCTCGTTCCTACGTCAGGACCCTGATGTGGTGATGGTCGGGGAGATTCGAGATCTGGAAACCGCCGAGATTGCGATCAAAGCGGCACAGACCGGTCATATGGTACTATCTACTCTGCACACCAACAGCGCTCCGGAAACACTAACACGTCTGCGTAATATGGGTGTACCTTCATTCAATATAGCAACATCGGTTAGTCTGATTATTGCTCAGCGACTGGCGCGCCGCCTGTGTACCTCATGCAAAAAACCGGCTGATATACCTGAGCCTACTTTGCTGGAAGAGGGATTTACCCGCGAGCAGTTGACCAACCTCCATCTTTTTGAAGCGAATCAAGATGGCTGTCCCAAGTGCAACAGAGGCTTTAAAGGACGTGTCGGTATCTATGAGATGCTGGAGATGTCGACCGAAATAGCTGAATGCATTATGGAAAATGGCAATTCTCTGGATATTATGAGAGTTGCGCGGGATCAGGGTTTTGTTACCCTCAGAGAATCTGGCCTCAGAAAGGTTGCCGAGGGTCTGACTAGCCTTGAAGAGATGAACCGCGTAATTAAGACCTAAGTATCAAGACCTAAGTGCGAGCAGTTTCGTTATGGCAGTAGCTAACGCAAGAAAATCCAAG
>JBFEXW010000372.1:0-1871 GCA_041562495.1 Marinobacterium sp.
AGATAGCAGCCGTACTCTGCAGTATCAGAGATAGTTGCGTTCATTTCGTACAGTTTCTTACGTGCAATAGTGTTCGCTATCAGCGGAGTCTCATGCAGTGACTCATAGTAAGCAGAATCAGCGATGATGCCGGCAGCTGTCATGGTTTCGAATGCCAGCTCAACGCCCGCTTTAACCATAGCAACCATCAGAATGCCATTATCAAAGTATTCCTGCTCAGAGATCTCAACGTCACCCGCTGGCGTTTTCTCAAAAGCAGTTTCAGCCGTTTCTGCGCGCCAGCCCAGCAGATTTTTGTCATCGTTAGCCCAGTCTTCCATCATCACGCGAGAGAAAGTACCGTCGATGATGTCGTCCTGATGCTTGTTGTACAGAGGACGCATGATCACTTTCAGCTCTTCAGACAGATCAAACGCTTTGATCTTAGCTGGGTTAGAAAGACGGTCCAGCATGTTAGTCACGCCGCCGTATTTCAGTGCTTCAGTGATGGTTTCCCAACCGTACTGGATCAGCTTGGATGCGTATCCAGGGTCGATACCCTCTTCAACCATTTTGTCGAAGCACAGCAGGGAACCAGTCTGCAGCATACCGCACAGGATAGTCTGCTCACCCATCAGGTCAGATTTAACTTCCGCGATGAAAGATGACATCAGTACGCCCGCTTTGTGACCGCCAGTACCGACAGCATAAGCTTTAGCCAGAGCCAGACCTTCACCTTTAGGATCGTTGTCTTCGTGAACTGCGATCAGCGTAGGTACACCGAAACCACGCACATATTCAGCACGGACTTCTGAACCTGGGCACTTAGGTGCAACCATGATTACAGTCAGGTCATCACGAATCTGCATACCCTCTTCAACAATGTTGAAACCGTGAGAGTAAGACAGACATGCGCCCTGTTTCATCAGTGGCATTACCGCATTAACTACAGCTGTGTGCTGCTTGTCTGGAGTCAGGTTAAGAACAACGTCCGCAGTTGGGATCAGCTCTTCGTAGGTCCCAACAGTGAAACCGTTTTCAGTCGCGTTTTTCCATGACTGACGCTTCTGCTCGATCGCTTCAGGACGCAGAGCGTAAGAAACGTCCAGACCAGAATCACGCAGGTTAAGACCCTGGTTAAGACCCTGTGCACCACAGCCGATAACGACCATTTTTTTGCCTTTCAGCGCTTCTACGCCATCAGAGAACTCAGAAAGCTCCATGAAGCGACATTTGCCCAGCTGCTCGAGCTGCTCACGTAGCGGCAGCGTATTGAAATAGTTAGCCATGATTAACACGTCCTAATTTTTTTTGATCAATGTATCGGCATAAGGCTATGCCAACAGGTAAATTCGGTAACAGAAGCGCCGAAAAAATCAGATAAGCACTCTGCGAATCAGGCGACTTTACAGAACCACCAGTCTTTCGTAAATTGATATATTTGCAAAATAATGTCCCGAATTTTGCAATAAACGAGTTATTATCACTGCCATGAATATCAAAACACTCAAACACTTCCTCGCACTGGCAGAAACCCTGCACTTCGGTCGCGCAAGTGATGAGTGCCATATCAGCATATCTGCGCTGTCACGCAACATTCGCCATCTTGAAGAGGAGCTGGGGGTAGCGCTGTTTAATCGAGATAATCGCACGGTAGAACTGACGCCTGAAGGTCAGCGCTTTCTGCAATATGCGCGGGAAACCAGCAGACAGTGGAACCTTATTCGCCATGAACTGACTGATCAGTCGGGACAACTCAGTGGAGAGATCAGTATCTACTGTTCGGTGACCGCGAGTTACAGCTTCCTGTATGAGCTGCTGAATCGTTTCCGCCAAGTCCATCCAAGTATAGAGATTAAACTGCATACCGGTGATCCGGACCGGGCCATTAC
>JBFEXW010000373.1:0-1846 GCA_041562495.1 Marinobacterium sp.
CCGCATTATGAACACTATCGGTCGCCAGAAGTTCCGGCGGATAAAAATCACGAACCCAGGTCTGGAACAGTTGTATATCCAGAATTGACCAGAGGATGAGCAATACTACGGCTGGCAGGAAGCTCAAGGCTCCTGACCAGAGGCCATAATAGTGTGGGAGGGAGTGGAACTTTTGACCTTGCGTGCGGGCTAGTGTGACCTTGTGACGACCGACGAAAAAGAACGCCAGACCCAGTCCACACAGAATAGCCAGTAAAGTCGAGAATGCCATGTGTATATCCTAGATATTAAAAACCGGTTGGCGTTGCCGCCAACCGGGTTCGGAGTATACCAGAGATGCTACAGATTACTTAAGATCGTCTGCAGTCAAAACAGGCAGGTCTTTCATGCGAGCAGCCATCTCTTCGCGCTCAGCAGCTGGCATTGGGATCATGCCCGTATCAGCCAGAATGCCATCTTCGTCCCAGTACTTAGTCCACTCAGCCATGTACTGCTCGATACCAGGAACCAGGCCGATGTGCTGGTGCTTAACGTAGTAGTACAGCGCACGTGACGCTTTGTAAGAACCGTCTGCAATAGCGTCGAAAGTAGGCTCTACACCAGACAGTACTGCACCTTTGATAGTGTCAGAGTTCTGATCCAGATATGAAAAACCGAAGATACCGAATGCAGATGGATCTTCCTGCAGTTTCTGAACGATCAGATTGTCCTGTTCACCCGCTTCAATGTATGCACCGTCAGTACGCATTGCACGGCAAGTTTTCTTCTCTATATCAGCAGCTTTCAGAGCTGCTTTAGCGTCTGCATCGTGACCGCAGTATGCTTTTTCGTTCACGATCTCAGCGAAAGATGCGCGGGTACCAGACGTTGTTGGTGGTCCGTATACGCGGATCTCTTCGGCTGGGTATGCTGGGTTGATGTCAGACCACATTTTGTATGGGTTATCGACCATTTTGCCATCGATCGCAACTTTAGCCGTCAGCGCTTTGCCCAGATCAGACAGCGAGATCTCCAGCAGAGGGCCGTTTTTAGAGTTAGCAACTACGATACCGTCGTAACCCACTTTGATCTCAGTCAGTTTAACGCCGTTCTGATCGCAGTACTCAAGCTCTTTAGGCTTCATACGTGAAGAAGCGTTACCGATATCGATAAACTGTTCACCGATGCCGTCACATACGCCTTTTTTACCTACAGAAGATCCGCCAGATTCAACAACAGGTGTTTTGAATTCAGGGTTACGGCCCAGACGCTCAGCAACGATAGTAGCAAATGGAAGTACGGTAGATGAGCCAGCGATGCTTACGTAGTCACGTGCCATAGCTGAAGTGCTCACAACTGCAGCAAGAGTCGCTGCTGAAGCAACACGTAGTAACATAGTTAAACTCCTTTGGGTTTTTAAGTTTTGATCAGCCTTTTTGGCTACCCAGACTGAACATGCAGAGAGTTATACATCTGCTCTGTTACAGAAAAGTTACACCTGGTCACATTAGAGTCACAGAGTCGTAATTTTTTTGAATTCTGCTAATTCCGACTGGAAATGTCCGGGTTCGAGCGACCCGGACAGGAGGAGTAAAGATTGTGTCGGAGGCGTTAACGGGCGGAGTTAAGCGGGCTGCAGGTTGGCAAATCCAACCACCAGCCATTTAACACCCTCAAAATCGAAGTTGACCTGCACTCTTGCTTTCGGGCCGGACCCTTCAAAGTTGATCACCATCCCTTCGCCAAACTTCTGATGAAAAACACGCTGCCCGAGGCTTAACTGCGTATCAGGGATATCACTCTGAAAGCCGCTGCTGAAACCTGTACCTGAACTCTGGGTTAGCGGACGTTTCACCGTTGCGTTGAG
>JBFEXW010000374.1:0-1833 GCA_041562495.1 Marinobacterium sp.
ATTCTGGTGCAGCACTTTGAGACGCTGCTGCCTGAGTACTAACCACACCCTTCAGTGGATAGATCAGACTTTTACCGCCGGATAACAACCCCACAACCAGCAACACTGCGTAGATCAACATCAACAGACCTACACCCTTACCCAGCTTAAGCCAGCCACTGGCTCCGACTGGAATAGAGTCAACCGCCCCCATATAAACTGAACTGACCACCAGTATCAGCGCAACCAGTGTCATGGTTACTTCTGTGGGTACGATACGATCCAGCATCCACACCGCCATCAACAGCAGCATTACACCAAAGCCGGCTTTCACCGATTCCATCCAGCTACCCGCTCTCGGCATAACCTTAGCCGCAGAAGTACCAATCAGGATCAGTGGCACCCCCATACCCAGTGACATCACAAACAGAGCCAGACCGCCCAGCACTGGATCACCGGTCTGACCGATATAGATGAGCGCACCTGCCAGAGGCGCTGCCATGCAGGGCCCGACGATCAGCGCCGACAGGAATCCCATGATTGCCACACCGGTGTAACTACCCCCTTTCTGACGATCGCTTCCGCGTGACAGCCTGGTCTGAAAGGCCGCAGGAAACTGCAGGTCGTAGAATCCAAACATCGAAAGCGCGAGCCCAACAAAGATCAGGCTGAATAGTGATATTACCCAAGGCAGTTGGAGCGCCGCCTGCAGGTTTGCTCCAAACATACCAGCAATGACGCCTGCAACTGTATAGGTCACCGCCATCGCCAAAACGTAAACGGTCGACAACATCAACCCCTTTCTCGTATTAGCGCGATGACCCTGCCCAGCGATAATCCCGGACAGAATCGGAATCATTGGAAATACACACGGCGTTAACGAAAGCGCCAGCCCAGCGAAAAAGAACACCGTCAGCAGTGTAGCCAGTGAAGAACTGGAGAGCGTTTCAAAAAACTGATCCTGTTCGGATAGTGGCGCAGCAGAAACCTGACCCTCGTCTGAGGCGGTCTGACTAATGGCAGGGGTAACACTGCTGGATGGTTCAGCGTTCTGAGTTAACCCAGCTCTCTTAACCGCTTTTACTGCCAGATCTGAGAAACTGATCTCGGTATTTACCGGCGGATAGCAGATACCGCCTTCCCAACATCCCTGATAGCTGAGTTTAATTTTCCCTGATGGAGAGACCTGATCGGTTGTACGCGCCAGCGTTACAGCAATTTCTGCAAGCTTATGAAACACCTCAACCTTGCCGAACAGGGGATCATCCTTGGTATCGGTTTTCGAATCGGCACGTAACTGAATTTCCACTCCGGCCGGTGGGGTGATTTCAATACGATCCTGATACAGGTAATACCCGTCAGCGATCAGCCATACAAGATCCAGCTTATCAGCACCGGTCTGCCCGCCTTCAAGACGGAACGCCTGTTCAACCGGAAGAGGGCTATTCGTCGAGGATTGGCCGAACAGTCCCGCCCAGGCAGCGGTATTTATCAACATCAACAGCAGACTTAACATTATGCGGGTCAGGTAGGATTGCAACAGGGCACCTCGTAAAGAAACGACTTATTGGACTTCTATTTCAGACTTAGTATCCGACTTTCTACCACTTTTTTCATTATAAATGGTAGAAATTGGGGGCTATGCCCTTATACCTTCAGGTTGCATATGGTAAAAACACTTCTCTTACACCGAACTTAAATTTTCAAAGATTAGAAATCATGTCTGACAAGCGAATAGACGACCTTAATATCGAATCAAATACCGCCCTGATTACGCCTAACCAGCTGAAAGAAAAACTGCCTCTGAGTGAAAAAGCTGCAGCAAGCGTGATGGAGGGACGTCAGACGATCAAG
>JBFEXW010000375.1:0-1786 GCA_041562495.1 Marinobacterium sp.
ATAGTTTTAAGCTTTAGTTTAGCGCTAACGCTCTATTAGTTAGCCGCTTTAACCATCGCGTAGAGCTCATCTTTCAGTGCCAGACGACGCTTTTTCAGCCTCTCTTCCACATCAGTTTCTACAGGTTCTACTTCAGCTTCCATCAGCTCAATTTCACGAGTCAGATCATGATACTCATCAAACAGCTTGGCAAAGTGCTTGTTAGTTACCTTCAGATCATGAATCTGTTCTTTGTAGTCGGGCAGTTCGTGTACTAGATCGTGATGTTCAATACCCATGATACTTCCTTAAATGGATCGGTTTATTTACGTCTGCCACTATGACTTAATCGTTTGCCGGGCGCGTTGATTGAGGTCAACTCCGCGTATCAACTGAGAAATTTTTCCATGCACATGGTGAAATAGACTTCCAAGCGGTTTACCTGTAATTTTACCCTCCCTGATTTCTCAATGCCCTACAGCAGGCCAATTATAACGAATATGGAAAGTCTAGTACTCGCACCTCGCAGCTTTGCCAACGGCGAAGTTCAACTCCCCGGTTCAAAAAGTCTGTCCAACCGCATACTCCTACTGGCCGCGCTCGCTGAAGGCGAGACCCAGGTAACCAATCTTCTGGACAGCGCAGATGTTTCCCATATGCTGAATGCACTGAAAACACTGGGTGTTGAGTATCGGCTTTCAGAAGATCGGCGCACCTGCAGCGTTAAAGGCCTGGGACAGGCTATTCAATCGGACGCTGCCGAACTTTTCCTGGGTAACGCCGGTACAGCGATGCGACCACTTGCCGCGGCGCTCTGTCTGGGCAAAGGGGAGTTCACCCTGACCGGCGAGCCTCGCATGTACGAACGTCCAATTAAAGATCTGGTCGATGCACTTCTGCAGCTAGGCGCAGATATCGAATATCTGGAGACTGAAGGTTACCCACCGCTGAAGATTAATGCAGCGGGTTTGAAGGGTGGCCGAGTCAGCATTCGCGGCAACATTTCAAGCCAGTTTCTGACTGCACTGCTGATGGCGGCGCCTCTGGCGCAACAGGATCTTGAGATTGTTATCGATGGCGAGCTGGTCTCCAAGCCCTATATCGATATCACGCTGCACAGTATGGAACTGTTTGGCGTTAAGGTTGATAACCAGAACTACCGGCAGTTTAACGTCAAAGCGGGACAGCGCTATCGCTCACCCGGCGAAGTGATGGTTGAGGGGGATGCATCCTCTGCATCCTACTTTCTCGCCGCTGCAGCCATAGCTGGCGGTACCGTTCGCGTCTATGGTGTAGGGTCGGAATCAGTTCAGGGCGACAAAGCCTTTGCCGAAGTACTCGGAAAAATGGGTGCAGAAGTCACCTACGGACCCACCTGGATTGAGGTCAGTCGCGGTGCGCTTAAAGGGGTTGATCTGGATCTTAATGCCATACCTGATGCCGCGATGACCATCGCAACCACCGCACTCTTTGCAGAGGGCCCGACGGCTATTCGTAATGTCTATAACTGGAGAGTCAAGGAAACAGACCGTTTGAGCGCGATGGCAACCGAACTTCGCAAGGTCGGCGCAGAAGTGGTCGAAGGTGAAGATTTTATTGAGATCACCCCGCCTAAGGAGATTCGTAGTGCAGCGATCGATACCTATGATGATCACCGCATGGCAATGTGCTTCTCACTGGCATCGTTCGGCAACAGCCCGATCACCATTAATGATCCAAGATGCACCAGCAAAACCTTCCCTGAGTATTTTGATCTGTTTGAACAGATCACCTCAGCGTAGTAAATAAAGGTCACCATCTGCGCTCA
>JBFEXW010000376.1:0-1733 GCA_041562495.1 Marinobacterium sp.
CATTTATTATATAGACGGCTTCAACAGCTTTTTCTCGTTTGGACTTCATAGCAAAAGCCAAGTCGATATAGTGTTCTAAACTGTTTGGATTGTTGTAGCCAGTCGATTGTTGTATTAGCACGCTTCCAGCGTTCTTTGTCTAACAGGTTCTGTCGCAACTGGTCTTTGTTTGTTGTCTGATGTTGTTCTATTAGTGTGACAAAGAGCTTTGTAATGAATCTGTGACGAAACATTTGAGCGCAAGTCTGGGCAGATATTCCAGCTTCTCTTCGTAGTGTTCCTATTTCATTTGATAGTGTAGATTCAGACAGCGGCGTGCCATTTTTTCCGGTTATGAATGGTAACCCATGCTCGCGTTTCAAACCAATTGTGTTTTTGATGATCTGGAGACGGTACACCTTTATATAGTTATTAACAGTTTGCAGAAAGCTTAACGTGACCGGTATTAAGCGTTCAGCAGCAGGTAACAGTTACTTTTGATAATTGTCATTCTTGAGTGTCCTTGTTGTCTTCTCTAATAGTATGAAATATAAGCTAAAAAACTAATATTATAATAAGGTTAAAATGTCAAAATGACGGAGATCGCACACTGGTGCGTTGCGGGTCCCGAGAGGCGCAAACAGGAAGATTTTGGTTGCTGGTATAAGCCGGATGGACGCAGCGTTGCTGAGCAGGGTGGGTTTGAGCGCGTGGAGGTTAGGCCTCGGGCCTATGAGTGGATACTGTCGCTATCGGCCGGAAAGCGTTTCCATTTCAGTATCGATAATCTGTCATCAGGTCTGTGGGTGAGGCGTGAGTTTCAGGAGCGCGTACTGGCAACTGTTCATCAGATTATTGAACAGGGAATGAATCCGCGTCTGAGTCAGTTAAGTCTGGCGCTGTTGGAGTTTTATCAGCAGCCCAAACTTAGCGTTGATCCGTTTTATCTTGAACCAGAGTTGTCTGAGGCTGGTTGATGACAGCAAGTGTCTGGACGAGTGTTGCTGAAACTGAGCGTTTCTCATTAAAGGAATACGCCAGTTCGAATTTCAGTTATCAGTGCCTTGAGCTGCGTGAGCCGGTAACGCGCATCTATCTCTATGCATTCGGTCGAGAAACGCCTGATCAGCAGGCTGGCAGCTATATCCTCGGCGTTTTTGATCTGAAAGCGCAGGCCGAGCACTTTCTGCATCTGCATCGGTTAAACCATCTGAATATACCCTGTCTCAGGGTGGGGCGTGATCAACCGATGGTGCAGGTTGAGGGTGATCATCTTATCGATTATCAGCGATATGAAGGGGTTTATACCGTAGGTCTGAAATCCTATCGTGTGTATCACCCGAATGACTCAGATCTGCTGCGTATCGAATATATGGATCGCTATCAAGTTGAACTGCTCGGCGAGACCGATGATGAGGTACAGTCCTGCTTGTGGGTCTACAGCCACTTCGATGCGCGTCTTCGTGGCTGTCGGGTCTGCTAAACGGTCATTTATCTAAAGCAGGTTGCGAATCTTGTCAGCGAGTACCGCGGGGCTTGAGTTGTGACCAACTGAGGTGGCCAGCTTGCCTGTGCCATCAACGAGATAGATTCTGGAGGAGTGGTCAACGGTATATCCCATAGCTGATTCTTTCAGCTCGACAAATCGATAGAACGCGCCGTACTGTGCCACTACCATATCGATCTCCTCTTTACTCCCGGTTACGCCAACAATTTTGGGCGAGAAAAACTGGGTGTAAGAGGCGAGATGGTCA
>JBFEXW010000377.1:0-1709 GCA_041562495.1 Marinobacterium sp.
AGCGCGTTCGGGACCGGCAATAGGGTTATATTTGGATGGGGCTTTGGGCAGGCCGGCAATCATCGCCAACTGCGCAAGGTGCAGCTCATCAATCGATTTGCCGTAATAGACATGAGCAGCAGCCTGTATACCGTACGCCCGCTGTCCAAGGTAAATCTTGTTTACGTAGAGTTCGAAAATTTCCTGCTTACTCAGCTCCTGCTCTATTCTCAACGCCAGCAATATCTCAATGAACTTGCGTTCGAAAGAGCGTTCGGGAGTCAGGAAAAAGTTTTTTGCGACCTGCATGGTGATCGTCGAGCCACCGCTCTGTATCTGACCGGTGGTACCCAGTTGGTATGCAGCGCGCAGCAGGCCGACGAGATCGATACCCTGGTGTTCAAAAAAGCGGGAGTCTTCAGCAGCCAGAAGTGCGTGGACAAAGTTATCGGGAATCTCATCATAGCTGATCGGTGTTCGGCGTTTTTCGCCAAACTCTGCGATCAGTTTGTTGTCGGCACTGTAGATGCGTAATGGCGTTTGGAACTTCACTTCCCGGAGCGTTTCAATATCGGGTAACTGAGGTTTGAAGTAGTAGTAGGCTCCGGCCAAGGCTCCGACTCCAGCCAAGGCGCCGATTATGCCCAGGCCTATTGCCCATTTAAGTAGCTTTTTGAAGAATCGCATCCTGACCCTGTTTTTTTGCTTAAACTTTCGATACAGAGATTATATAGACCTCAATAAATGGGTCTACACTACAACGTATAGTTTTATTTCACTGAGTTAGCGTCTAAAGTTAGAGCTACGAGACTCTTTATGTGAATTTAGAGAAGGAAATAGTCTGTGGTCAGCCTGTTTGGAAAACGAAATGCTGGCTGGATTGGGGTAGACATAGGTTCTGCGGCGATCAAGCTTGTTGCGCTCTCTGCGCATGGTAAGCAGATCCAGTTAGATGCCTATTCGATAGTTTCCCTGCCGGCGACCGCTGTAGTTGATGGTAATGTTCAGGAGCCTGAAACAGTCGCAGAAGCGATTGAACGGGCAGTTAAGATCAGTGGTTCTAAATTAAAGAGTGCTGTGACCTCTGTTCCCTCATCTGCGGTTATTACCAAAGATCTGCAGATCAGTAACGCTTTTGTCGGGCTTGATCTGGAAGAGCAGGTGCGAGTGGAAGCGGATCAGTTTATCCCTTATGCGCTTGATGAAGTGGCACTGGATTTCGAAGTTGTGGGGCCGGTAAAGGGAAATACTGCGCTTCAAGAAATTTTGCTGGTTGCCTGCCGTCGAGACGATGTCGCTGCGCGCGAAGATGCGCTGGAAACCAGTGGTCTTAAGTGCGAAGTTGTTGATGTTGATACCTACGTTGTTGAGCGTGTTCTGTCACGGCTTGGTGACTTCGAAGAGGGTGAAACGCTGGGTGTGGTCGATATCGGTGCGTCTACACTGACACTCAACGTGCTACGCAACGGTAAGGTAATCTACAATCGAGAGCAGGCTTTCGGTGGTAATGACCTGACCAATACGATTCACCAGCAGTATGGTATTGAAGTCCCTGAAGTTGAAAAACAGCTGCGGCTTCGCGAGCTGGACAGCGAAATCTATGAGATGCTGGTACAGCCCTTTGCGTCGGGAGTGGCGCAGCAGGTATCCCGTGCGCTGCAGTTCTTCTACTCATCCGGAGCGCAGAATCAGTTATCTAAACTCTATCTCTGTGGTGGCGTGGCTGGTAT
>JBFEXW010000378.1:0-1706 GCA_041562495.1 Marinobacterium sp.
AGCAGGCTCTAAGGTTGCTGCTAAGGTTACCAACCTCACTGACTACGGCTGCTTCGCATCTATCGAAGACGGCGTAGAAGGTCTGGTACACGTTTCTGAAATGTCTTGGACTAACAAAAACATCCACCCATCTAAGATCGTACAGGTTGGTGATGAAGTTGAAGTTATGATCCTGGACGTTGATGAAGAGCGTCGTCGTATCTCTCTGGGTATCAAACAGTGCACTGTTAACCCATGGACTGCATTCTCTGAGCAGTACGCTGCAGGTGATCGCGTTTCAGGCACTATCAAGACTATCACTGACTTCGGTATCTTTGTTGGTCTGGACAACGACCTTGACGGTCTGGTTCACATGTCTGATATCACTTGGGAAGCTGATGCAGAAGCTGCACTTCGCGAATTCAAGAAAGGCGACGAAGTTGACGCAGTTATCCTGTCTATCGATGCAGAGAAAGAGCGTATCTCTCTGGGCGTGAAACAGCTTGCGAGCGATCCATTCTCTGAGTACCTGGCAGCTAACGATAAAGGCACCATCGTCAACGGTACCGTTACCGCTGTAGATGCACGTGCAGCAACTATCGAACTGGCTGAAGGCATTGAAGGTACACTGAAAGTATCTGAGATCTCTTCTGACCGTATCGAAGATGCAAGCACTGTACTGAGCGTTGGTGATCAGGTAGAAGCGAAGATTACTGGTGTTGATCGCCGTAACCGTGCTATCAACCTGTCCATCCGTGCGAAGGATCAGGCTGAAGAGAAAGCAGCGCTGCGCGCTGTACAGAACGCTGAAGTTGAGGTTGAAGGACCAACAACTATCGGTGATCTGATCAAAGCTCAGATGAGCAAAAACAGCTAATAAAACTGCTGTTTATTGATAAAAAGAGCGCTACGGCGCTCTTTTTTTGTACCTGAACCACACACCTACGCCCCCTCTCCATTGACCTTCGTCAATTACAAAACAAACTTCATATTAGATTATCCTGAAATAGTCTCGACCAGAATAGACGGACCTGCAAAGGGACATCCAGATTTGCCTAACGCTAAGAAATAGAGGGCTACTCATGAAACGAGTCGTCATTCTGAGCACAGGCGTATAGGGCCATACCGCCGCCCGCTACGCTAAGAAATTTCTCGGGAATGAGCCCGTTGTTATGCCAAACGGTCTGTGGAACTGGATCCCGTCAAATATCTGGGACGGTGTTGGCCAGATGGATAGTTGACCTTCCCGCTATCTACGCAAAAGCGGGTATTGAATATATTCAGGCTCGGGGCGTTTCTATCCACCCTGAAGGCAACCCAAACCATAGCCTGCCATTTTGTACGGACTGAGGGTACCGGGAGTCAAAACAGCGGCAAAATTGAAGAGATTGAATACGACTATCTGATCAACGCCACCGGCCCGAAACTGAACTTCGGTGCGACTCCAACACTGTCTCGGCCTGCACAGCGGATCATGCTACCGAAGCGGCCAGAAAACTGAATCAGTTAATCGATGAGATGAGGGTCGGTATCGCGTTTGCACCGCCTCATCAGATCTCGCAACCACGTAAGTCAGCTAACGGACGAGATCAGGATCTCACTACCAGTGAGATTGACCCTGGGCACACTGGATTAAATATTTGTTTATCTACAAAGCCAAACTCAAGGCCTTCTGGTCAATTATTCCGGAATAACAATAGGAAAAATAAAAGATGGCCGAACAGATC
>JBFEXW010000379.1:0-1660 GCA_041562495.1 Marinobacterium sp.
GAGCCAGCAGGGTCTCTGCCAGTGGTAGAGTCCGTCTGGTTGAGTGCTCAGCAGTTCGGGTAAAAAACTTTCTGAACTCGGAGTTTGATTCTACGATCTGGTTGTTCTCATCAATCAGCGCATAGGCTGCTTTACAATGCTCCATTGCCCGCTCAAACAGATGATTCCTCGCGTTTACCTGTGAGTAAACTGAGATATCACGAATAACCGCGGTTTGAATATAGTTGTTGCCGTTCCCTGACTCAGAAACGCTGAGTTCAGCTGTGAATGGGGTGCCGTTCCAGTTAACCATCTTGATACTGTTGATCAATGCGTCTTCGGCGGCCTCGCCCGTTTTGCTGGCGATCGTTTTGAGAGAGCGGTGTTCGGAGTGTTCAGGTAGAAACAGACCTATAGGCTTGCCCAGAATATGACCTTTCTGAACGCCGAAAACACGCTCAGCTCCATGGTTCCAGTAGATGATGCGATCATGCTGATCAACCGAAACGACAGCATCGTGCAGACCATCGAGTACGCCATCCATGCGATCGCGTTCAACTAGAATACTGTGCCGTAAAAGTACACGCTCTACATGCAGGCGCATACGTGTACGTGTCAGATTCAAGTCGTAGGGTTTTTCGATAAAATCGATCGCGCCAAGCATAAAGGCTTTATCGCGATTTTCCCGGTCATTGTGAGCAGAGCAGAAGATCAGTTCACAATCTGGTTGTACTGCTTTAATCCGGCGTGCAACCTCATAGCCATCGAGGTCCGGCAGGTTGATATCAAGCACCGCGATCGCAAACTTGCTGAGTTCGGCAAGTTTTACCGCACGGATGCCATTTTTTGCGAATGAGATCTCTAACTGGTCATTTTCAAATAGCTGCCCGAGCAGACGCAGATTATCAGGAAGATCGTCAACCAGCAGGATCCTGGGTGCAACGTTGAGATCTGTAACCCCCCTGGTTACGGCGGAGTTAAGCATCTTTTGACTCCAGTATTTCGATCACGGCTTCATCATCCTGATTATCTAATGCTTCGGACAGCAGATTTTGCCACTGCTCTTTACGCTCCGCGTCATCTATCGCATCCAGTATACGGGTGATTTTGGGAAGCTGCCCAAGTGTAGCGGCTTCCAGAATAGCAGTCTTTATCTGCTGATTATCCGGAGTACTCCAGTCAATCATAAGGCTGATTGGTTCGGCTAATGCTTCGTTGCTATCTGGTGAGTTGTCAATGCTTGTCTCATTCGACTGATAGGTGATGCTACAAAGATCGCCAATTTTGCTAATCAGCTCAAAGCTGTCGATCGGTTTAGGTATAAAGTAGTTTGCACCAAGCGCCAGACTGCGAACCTGATCATCGCCAAAAGCACTGGCCGAAGCAACGATAATGGGCAGGTTCAGATGTGCCGGATGTTGACGAATATTGGCAATCAATTCAAAACCGTCAATCTTAGGCATCACCAGGTCAGTGATCACAAGATCATACTCAGATCTTTCCAGACAGGAAAGCGCTTCCTGACCATCACCGGCCTCATCGACATTGAAGCCGATGGAGCGTAGCAACGCTGCAAGGAAATCGCGGTTCTGCGAGTTGTCGTCTACTATTAGCAGCGCAACTGAACGGTTGTCGGCGATCGCCTGTGGCAGAGAGTTAACATCTGAGGCACGTATATTGC
>JBFEXW010000380.1:0-1637 GCA_041562495.1 Marinobacterium sp.
GCCCTTATCGAGCAGGGGAATGCTCAGGGTCTGGCCGGACGTTACCCAAGTGAAGTGGAACCGGTTACGCGGAACCTTAATCGCCTGATTGATACTGAACGGAGTCAGCGTGAACGCTATCGAAACACGCTGGCCGATCTGGCGCATAGCCTGAAGACCCCTCTGGCCGTGATGCGAGGTGCTACCACCGAAACCAGTGATATCGAGGCCTACTCACGGATTGTGGATGAGCAGGTAGGGCGAATGACGCAGATAGTGAATTACCAGCTTAGTCGCGCTGTTAAAAGCAAAGAGCAGGCTCTGGCGGTGGCTGCTGATCTGCAGCAGTGTGTGATGCGCATAGCATCGGCTCTGGAGAAGGTATACGCAGGCAAAAGGATCCTCTTCACAGCTTCGGGTCTTGAAGGTAAGCATTTTGCCGGTGATGAGCGTGATCTGATGGAGCTGATGGGGAATCTGCTGGAAAACGCATTCAAATATGGAGATCGAACCGTACATCTCAGTGCGGATCAGGAGAGCAATTACCTGCTGATCCGAATTGAAGATGACGGCCCTGGTATCGGTAGCGAATCGCATCAGGTAATTCTGGAGCGGGGAGCCCGATTGGATACCTCGCTGCCAGGGCAGGGCATCGGTCTGGCGGTCTGTGTCGATATACTCAGCAGTTACAAAGGCTCGCTGGAGGTAGATCGTTCTCCTGAGCTTGGAGGCGCAGAGTTTATCCTGCGCCTGCCCGCTGCCTGACCCCGCCGGTTGATTTTACGTCAGCGTTTTGAAGAACACCTTGGAGTTGCGCTGAAAATTATAGAGCGTCTTACGTTCGCTGGGTAACTGATCAAGTGCCTTTTCTGAAAAGCCTCTCTCCTGAAACCAGTGCGCTGTGCGCGTGGTCAGTACGAACAGCTCTTTTAGTCCGATTGATCTGGCCCGCTGTTCAATATGCTCGAGAAGAAGGTCGCCACGGTTGCCGCCACGATAATCATCGCTGATAGCAACACAAGCCAGCTCGCCGACCCGCTCTTCGTAAAACGGATAGAGCGCAGCGCAGCCGATAATCACTTTATCTCTCTCTACTACGGAGAACTGATCGATCTCCGCTTCGAGTAGCTCACGCGAGCGCCGTACCAGAATGCCACGCTCCTCAAGCGGTGCGATCACCTCCAGTATGCCGCCGACATCCTCGAAACTCGCTTCACGGACCTGCTCATAGGACTCTTTACTGATCATCGTGCCGGTACCATCGCGTGTAAACAGCTCGGTCAGCATGGCGCCATCTTCAACATAGCTGACCAGATGACAGCGAGGTATGCCTTTGTCACAGGCGTTGGCGGCGGTAAGTACCAGATTGGCGGTTTCTGTATAGGGTGCAGTGGGGTCATCATAGTTGGCCAGATAATGGTTCACCAGGCGCCGTGCCTTGCTTGCCAGCAGTTCGGTGCGCAGCTCCCCATGACTGTCGCGTATGCCCTGCTGCGATCCAAACAGAATCAACTTGTCAGCATTGAGCGCGCTGGCAACTTCAACCGCGACCTCTTCCACTGACAGGTTAAACACTTCACCGGTGGGTGAATAACCCAGATTGGAGATCAGTACTATGTTGTCCAGTCCAAGTTGATCATTAATCGCCTGAGCGTCAA
>JBFEXW010000381.1:0-1623 GCA_041562495.1 Marinobacterium sp.
AGGCCTAGGACACCGCCCTTTCACGGCGGTAACAGGGGTTCGAACCCCCTATGGGACGCCATTAAGCGGGATTAGCTCAGTTGGTAGAGCGATACCTTGCCAAGGTATAGGTCGTCGGTTCGAGCCCGATATCCCGCTCCATTCTTTCTCTCTTTTTTACTTCTTTTTATCCATTCAGTTATTCCGAAACTCAGTGTTTAGTCTCGGTTGGTGCTTCAATGATGCTGTTTCGAAGCGCGAGATAGTCGTACTCATCATTTCGCTGCTCGCGTTCGTATCGTGCTTCATCAAGCTGCTGGAACTGAATAATCTCTTCATCAGCAAGGTAGTGGATACACTCACCGGCAAACAGCCAGAGCAGATCTCTCGCCATAAGCGGAGTATACTGGGGGTAGGCGCGAACCAGTCGGACCATAAGAGACTGACCGGTTTCAAATGCATCGGGAGAGTGCGCTTCATAAAGCTCAATACATTCACGAAACAGAGCAAGTAACTCTTCGCTTTCAGGCGAATAGTTGTCAGGTTGATTAAAAGACGGCTGCTTAATGAGGTTGTTATAGCCCAGTTTGAGTAGGTTCAGGTGAAAATGGTGGTAACTCGTCATGGGAATAACTCCTGTAATCTGAATCGCTGGCGCATTCTACCTTGATTTTGACCGGTTATGTCCCCATAACGGAACATAATTCAGCATCAATCAATGATGTTTCTGACCAAAACAACCAAAGGTTATCCATCTATGGTATCTGCACTGCAGATCAAAAATCTGCGAAAAACCTACGATAACGGATTTACGGCCCTTAAAGGGATAGATCTGCAGGTGAACGAAGGCGATTTTTTTGCGCTGCTCGGTCCTAATGGCGCGGGAAAATCGACCACGCTGGGTATTGTGACCTCGCTGGTAAATAAAACTGAAGGCGACGTCAGTGTCTTTGGCTACAACATAGATACTCAGAGTACGGAAGCAAAACTGTCGATGGGGATTGTTCCCCAAGAGTTTAACTTCAACCATTTTGAGAAGGTGCAGGATATTGTCGTAACTCAGGCGGGTTACTACGGTATGAAGCGCTCCAAAGCGCTGGAGCGCTCTGAGTACTATCTCAAAGAGCTGGGGCTCTGGGATAAGAGAAACAATACCGCACGGCAGTTGTCTGGCGGTATGAAACGCCGTCTGATGATTGCGCGTGCCTTGGTGCATGACCCTAAACTGCTGATTCTGGATGAGCCGACTGCTGGCGTGGATATCGAGTTGCGTCGCTCAATGTGGGACTTCCTGCGTAAAATCAATAAAGCGGGTACG
This sequence comes from Marinobacterium sp., assembly GCA_041562495.1. GTDB lineage: Bacteria > Pseudomonadota > Gammaproteobacteria > Pseudomonadales > Balneatricaceae > Marinobacterium_E. Next base: position 1,298 of record JBFEXW010000381.1, read on the forward strand.
ACAATTATCCTGACAACGCACTATCTGGAAGAAGCAGAATCGCTATGTCGCGATATCGCGATTATCGATAAGGGCGAGATTATTCAGAACAGTTCGATGAAAACGTTGCTGTCCAAGTTGAATATTGAAACCTTTGTGCTTGATCTGGATAAAGATGTCGCCGAGGCTCCGAATGTGAGCGGCTTTGCGGTGCGCCTGACCGATAGCCATACGCTGGAGGTGGATGTGCCCGCGCACAACCGTGACCGGCTGCGCCCCGGTATGAGTGTGGAGGCCGAGGTGGAACTGGCACGGTTTGAGTCGGTGATCACGGTGCCGCTGCAGGC
>JBFEXW010000382.1:0-1602 GCA_041562495.1 Marinobacterium sp.
CATCAGGATTTGTATGACTACGTGAATCAGGTTAAAGCACGACCAGCCGAACGGATTTCGCCTCTGCCGGTTTTTAAACCATATGAGACGTTTTCCTATAGCGCCTCAGGTTTTCGCGACCCATTTAAAATGTTCGACCATGAGTCCAATGTGGCAGTGACAGATCAGAAAATATCTGCCTTGCTTGCTGAACACGAAAACCGTAACAAAGAGACATTGGAGCAGTATCCATTGGATACATTAAAGTTTGTTGGGCAGTTAGAGCGCGCGGACAACAAATGGGCGATTGTTACTTCTCCTGATAATGTGGTGCACCGGGTGAAGGTTGGGAACTATCTGGGTAATAACTACGGAAAGATCGTTAAGGTAGATGAGGAAAAGATCTACATTATTGAAATCATTCCGGATGGAATGGGTGGTTGGATCGAGCGCGAAGCAGCACTGAGCCTGATGGAGTAGTCCTTGACGGGGTGATTGCTATGAATAGATGTAGGACGGACATTGGTAAAAGACTGATGATGAAGATGATCAAGGCAGCCGTTGCTGTAGCAATGTTGGCAACGGGCGGTGTTGCTGTGGCAGCCACCTATACCCTAAAAGAGATCGACTACAGCATGCTGCCGGGTGATGTAGTACAGGTGCGCATGGGGTTTGATCGCCCACTACCCTCTCAGCCTGCAAGTTTTTCTGTAGATCAGCCTGCACGGGTATCAGTGGACTTTGTCTCAACAGCAGTAGCACTCAAACAGAAGAGTAAGATGCTCGAAATGGGTGTGCTGAATAGTATGCGTGCGGTGCAGGCTAAAGATCGTACCCGCGTGGTATTTACGCTGAAGCGCAGTGTCCCCTATGAGATTCTTACAGAAGCCGATAATGTTTACATCCGTTTCGGTACCAGGTCTGAACAGGTAGTCACGGCAGAGAACGTGACCGGGATAGCGCGTGAAAGAGAGACGCTGGAGGGTATCGATTTTCGCCGTGGTGACGAAGGTGCGGGAAAAATAACGGTCGCATTGCCCAACCCCTCCACCGTGGTGAATCTGAGCGAGAAAAACGGCAAGCTGGTGATGGATTTTATCAACACTACGCTACCTGAGAAGCTTATTCGCCGCCTAGATGTGCGTGATTTTGCCACCCCAGTTTCTACTATAGATGCCTTCAATGTAGGTAGTGGTGCACGCATTGTGATCGATGCAGGTGGTGCCTACGACCATATGGCCTACCAAACAGGTACGGAGTATACCGTTAGTGTTACACCACTGACCGAGGAGGAGATCGCTGAGCGGAAGAAGGACAAGTACGGATACTCTGGTGAGAAGCTCTCGCTGAATTTCCAGAATATCGAGGTGCGTGCAGTGCTTCAGCTGCTGGCCGACTTTACCGGGTTGAATGTGGTTGCCAGTGACAGTGTGGGTGGAAACATTACTCTGCGTCTAAAAAATGTCCCGTGGGATCAGGCGTTAGATATCATACTTAAGACTCGTGGCCTTGGTATGCGCAAGACCGGTAATGTGGTGCTGATTGCACCGAACGATGAGCTGGCTGCTCGCGAGAAGAAGGAGCTTGAAGCCGAGAAACAGAAGATTGAGCTGGCACCGCTGC
>JBFEXW010000383.1:0-1594 GCA_041562495.1 Marinobacterium sp.
GGTCGTTAGTCGCGCTTCATTTAAGGGCTGCTCAGCAGCCCTTTCCTCCCCTTTATCCCCGTATCTAAATACTCTGACATCCTGAGGTCTTAATAATGTCTGCTGTATCCTTTCAGAACGTCTTTCGTGTCTATGATTCCTTAAAGGCGGTTGATGGCGTTAGTTTTGAAATACCTGAAGGTGAGTTTTTTACATTACTTGGGCCGTCCGGATCAGGAAAAACCACCTGCTTGCGCATGGTTGCCGGTTTTGAGTTCGCAAGTAGCGGTGTGATTAGTATTCATGGCGAAGATGTATCGAACGTGCCGCCTTTTGCCCGCAATGTGAACACCGTATTTCAGGACTACGCTCTCTTTCCGCACATGAACGTGCGTGACAACATCGCCTATTCACTCATGGTGGCTGGAAAGAGTAAAGCGGAGCGCTATAAAAAAGCGGAAGAGATGCTTGAGCTGATTCAGTTGCCCGGTATTGGTGATCGAAAACCATCACAGCTATCCGGCGGACAGCGCCAGCGTATTGCCATAGCGCGAGCATTGATTAATCAGCCAAAAATTTTATTGCTAGATGAGCCTCTCGGTGCACTGGATTTAAAACTGCGTGAACAGATGCAGGTTGAGTTAAAGCGCCTGCAGAGGCAGGTGGGAATCACCTTTGTCTTTGTAACCCACGATCAGCAGGAAGCGCTCTCGATGAGCGACCGGGTCTGCATTTTCAATCAAGGTAGAATTGAGCAGATCGGTACACCTGATGAGGTCTATGAAACACCCGCTTCAGAATTTGTAGCGCGCTTTGTCGGTAATGTGAATCTGTTTGAAGGTCAGCAAGCGAAACGCCTGACCGGCGATGAGCAGATGACCATGCTTCGTCCGGAACGTATACATATCGATGCGGTAAGTCATCCAGAATCGGTTATCGAAGGTACCATTTCGGAGCGTGATTATATGGGTGCATTCATTCGCTACAACGTGCGTTGTAAAAACGATATTGATTTGGTTGTTCATCAACCGAACCAGGGTGTCAGTGATCTATTTCCGCGTTTTGAACTCAATCAAACTGTACACCTGAGTTGGTCCGCGAACGCTATACACCGTATTGGGCAGGGTGCGTGATATGACGGTATTACAGAAACCGAGCAAGCTATCGTCGTGGCTCTTCATGCGACCCAAGCTTGTGATCGCTCTTTTATTGATTCCACCAGCACTCTGGCTTGGCATCATCTATTTGGGGTCTCTGTTTAATCTGCTGGCGTACTCGGTTTTCGGTCTGGATGATTTTACCGGTCAAATTCAGTACGAGTTTACGCTGCGCAATTTTGTTGATTTGCTGCGGCCCGCAAACCTGGACATTATAGTGCGAACAACGCTGATGGCGCTGGCGGTAACGATTGGGTGTGCCATCGTGGCCTTTCCGATCGCTTATTACATGGCGCGGCACACCAGTGGTAAAGTTCGGGCGCTGTTCTATTTAGGTGTGATGTTACCACTCTGGTCCAGTTACCTGGTCCGAGTCTATGCATGGAAACTGATTCTCGCTAAAGAGGGCATTATCGGTTGGTTTGCAGAGACTTTTTATCTGCAGTGGCTGCTTGATA
>JBFEXW010000384.1:0-1593 GCA_041562495.1 Marinobacterium sp.
AAAGCTGTAGTCAAATCATCAGTAGTCAGCTTATCAAGTTCGGACAGTATCTGCTCGCGAGTATCAAACCTCAGATTATCCCGGTCGATTTCGCGCCATAAACGGGCCGTTTCATCAGATAGTCGTTTAGGTGGAGTCATCAGTCTCGAGCGAACGCTGGCCTTGAATTGATCCAGCTCATTTTCAAGCTGTTCAGGTAACTCCTGCTTCCAGTCCTGCAGAAATGCCATGTAGGCATCACGCAGCTGTTTTGATTTTGCGACTGGTGACTGTGTAACCAGCGCTATTCCCGGCTGTTCAGCCATGGGAAGATAAGTTGTAAACACGACGTAGCCAAGTTGCTGTTCGGTTCTAAGCTGTGAGTAGAAGGGGGCGGATAGCATCTCATTTAGCACAGCAACCATAGCTCGTGATTTAAAGCTGCTGTCCGGTGCCTGAAGGTAGAGCAGTAGGGCTGAGTCATTATGAGCAACATCAATCTGAATCGCTGTTGGATCGGATGCTGATAACTGAGCAGCCTGTAGTTGAGGAGCAGGTTTCAGACTGAACTGCTCGCCCAATTGCTGGTTGATCATTTTGCCGAAGCTCTGAGCTTCGGTTTCACTGATATTGCCGTGAACCAGTGCTCTCATTTCGCCCTGGCGGAGTAGTCTGGAACGTTGGGCGATAAGGTCGTTCAGCTTCAAACCCTCGAGCGCTATGAGTTTCTGCTCATCGCTGTAAATGGGCAGCAGATTTTCATAAATCCGCGCGAACGTCTGGTTGTACGGCTTATCCTTTTTGCGGTTGCTAATCTCCTGCTGGTAGCTCTGCTTTAAACGTTCAAAACGAGCTGTATCAGTCAGCGGTGCATTCAGCGCTCTAAGTGATGAGGTCAGAAGTTGTCCAAGCTTGTCATTGTAGCCACTGACCTTCAGGGAAACGCCTCGCAAGTGGGTATAAAGTTGCGCATCCAGCCCCGCTAGTTGGGCGTTGTAGAGCTCTTCATTGAATCCCTCGTTGATCATTCTGACCAGAAGTTCGGTTGCGACTGCAGCATTGGGAGAGTCGTTTGCCTGGGTGGAAAGCAGTGCCAGATTTACCGCCGCTTTGGGTTGATTAAATTGCGTATCCTGCTGGTACCAGAGTTGAACCTTTCCGGTACCCGTCAACTGCTGTGGGATCTCTGAGCTGGCTTTCGAGGGAAGAATGCTAAAGTTCTGCGCGATATAGGGATTGGCGCTACGAATACTCAGTTCGGCTATCTTCGATGGCTGCTTCCAGTTATCCAGAGTCGCCGGATTGATATCCCCAATCTTGTATTCGATTCCGTATTGGTCTTCGATCTGGTTGGTGTTCATCGAGTCACTGCGTAAGGTCAGAATCATCCGCTGCGGAGTCATCTGTATCAGGTAGTCTGAGATCAGATTTTGATCATAGGATTCAAATAGGTAGGGCGCTTTAATCAGCATCTCCTCGGGGTACTCCGCCAGCATCTGTGCCAAGTGTGTCGCTTGTCTGACAGGTTCTCCTGATTCTGAGAACAGGAAATCGATCTGTGCCAATTGCTTCTGTTCATCATAAAGAGAAGCTTTAAGTCCTTCACTTTTCAGT
>JBFEXW010000385.1:0-1588 GCA_041562495.1 Marinobacterium sp.
GTTATCATTTTTTTCGCCGTTTATAAGTATACAGGAGATATTCTGATCGCAACGGCTATCCTCATACCGGCAACAGCATTACAGATGCTGTATACCTGGCGTGTTCAGAAAAAAGTTGAAACGATGCAACTGGTTACCCTTCTGCTGGTGATCGTTCTGGGTGGTGCCACGCTGATATTCCAGGACAAAGCGTTTATTCAATGGAAGCCCACAGTTGTCAACTGGCTATTTGCAGCAGGATTTCTGGCAACTCAGTTTATTGGCGAAAGAACCGTCATTGAACGGCTGATGGGACCCAGCATTGAGCTGCCAAATATCATATGGCGCAGACTAAATCTGGCCTGGGTACTATTTTTCACTGTACTGGGTGTGGTAAACCTTTATGTCGCCTACAACTTTAGTGAAGATTTCTGGGTTAACTTCAAGCTGTTTGGCATGCTGGGACTAACACTGGCGTTCATTATTATTCAGGGCATCTATATCTCGCGTTACGCGCAGGAGCCCGAAACCGAAGAGAAGAGTTAATTATGTATTACGCGATTATATCGGAAGATCACCCTAACTCGCTTGAGCAGCGTCTGGCTGCACGGCCTGCGCACCTTGAGCGCCTTCAGGCTCTTGCTGCTGAGGGTCGACTATTGGTCGCCGGCCCGCACCCGGCAATCGATAGCGAAGATCCAGGTCCGGCAGGTTTTACCGGCAGCTTGGTTATTGCTGAGTTTAGCTCTTTGGAAGAAGCTCAAAGCTGGGCAGATGCGGACCCATACATCGAAGCAGGTGTTTACCAATCGGTTAAGATAAAACCTTATAAAAAAGTTTTGCCTTGATATTCAATTTTCTGAGAAATCGGCTATTATTTAGTCACTGTTCAGGGACTTACGGACATTATTGTCGATAGTGGTTCCATGAGCCCTAAATCACTCCGAGCTACGAAAGGATGAGATAATGAAAAAATTTGCAATTGCTGCTGGTCTTGCGATGATGATGGGGGCTACTGCCGCTCAGGCTCATGGCGACTTCCCAGGTTTTGCTCTTGATCCACACGGTGCAGTGGTTAAAAGCCCATCTGGCGAATGCTGGAAGACTCCCAATTCAACAATTGGCTTCGCGGCTACTGACTGCGGCGTAGAAGGTGCTGCTGCTCCCGCTGCTGCTGCAAAAATGGTTAACGTACGCGAAGTTAAAACTTTTGCTCTGTACTTTGACTTCGACAGCACTGTTGTCGGCCGTGTTAACAACGTTGTTGACTACATCGGTTCACTATCTTTCCTTAAAGCAGTTAACCTGACGGGTCACGCAGACCCAATCGGTAACGAAGACTACAACATGGCTCTGTCTCAGAAACGCGCCGAAGCCGTCTCTCGCAAACTGGAAGATGCTGGCGTCAATGCTGCGAAAATCTATGTAAGTGCCATGGGTGAAACCGCTCCTGTTGCTAACTGCACAGGTACTGGTGCACAGCTGATCGCTTGCCTGCGTCCTGACCGTCGTGTAGACGTTGAAGTTGTTGGCGAAGTATCTAAAGAGCAGATGTAATCGCAACATTCTGCAATAAAAAAGCCGGCTTTATGCCGGCTTTTTTGTCCAA
>JBFEXW010000386.1:0-1586 GCA_041562495.1 Marinobacterium sp.
CCTCTATTCGCGTATCTGCCGGCGTATGGTTAATCGCATTACCCAGAAGGTTCGCCAGAATACGTGACAGGGGCTCCTGATAGGTAAGCAATCCAGCCGGCAGCCTGATCTGCAGTCCAATATGATGATCGGGCCCGATAAGTCTGGCATCCTCAACCAGAGAGCTCAGCATCGGTGACAGTTCGATTCGCTCGCCTCTACTTGCCGCGCCCTCGCGTGATAATGCCAGCAACTCAGTAATCAGGCGTTCTAGCTGATCACACTCTTTGGCGATACGCTGCAGCACCTTCTGATCTTCGCCCCAACGCTGCTCAGCCAATCCCGAAGCAGCCCTCAGGCGTGCCAGCGGTGCTCGCAGCTCGTGAGACACATCGCGTAACAGCGTTTCCTGGTCTCCCAGTGTTCGCTCTACATAATCCGCCATCTGGTTAAACTCACGCGCCAACTCACCCAGTTCGTCGGTACGCTGACTTAACCGTCCCTCAGCACGATGACTCAGATTCTGGTCGTCATAAAGTACACGAACATGCCGGCGTAGCGCATTAATCGGACGAACGATCAGCCAAGCGAGCAGCAGGCTACTGAATAGCGAGATCGCCAACACCCAGACAGCCTGAACAGACAGCATAAAACCGACCAGCCTATCCAGCGCCAGACTCTCCAAGATCAATCGCAGATACACCTGATACTTTGCACCAGTATCGCTGCTCACCTGTAAGCGAATGCTATCCTTTGGAGGGGGCCGTGAGCTGCCAAAAATCTGTAATCCCTGACTGTCGTAAATCCATATAGGCGGATGATGACCCCGATTCAGATTGGGTTTTTCGTACTTTTCATAGGCATTGACCACGCGTTCAGCAACATAAGTAGCCCGATCAATCTGGGCATCTCTTCTGTCTTCCGGGTCAGACAGCATCAGATAGAGAGCCAGACTCACCAGAATGCCCAGCATACTGACCAGCCAGACCGTGGTGAAGATCCGCCAGAACAGATGTTGATGCCAACGCATCAGTTTCGGCTCCCAGCTGGTATCACAAACTGATAACCCTGCCCCCGCACAGTTTTAATACGTTCAGCAAGTCCGGCTTCCGCCTGATCCAGCTTGGCTCGAACGCGACTCACATGAACATCAATCGAGCGGTCATAGGCGGTTAGTTTGCGGTGAAGCACCTGTTCAGTGAGTTGCTCTTTGGTCAGCAGTTGACCCGCCGACTGCATAAGGTAGGCGAGCACATTAAACTCAGCGCTGGTGAGCTGTATCTCGCTCCCCGATACGCGAACTTCTCTGAGCTGAGGATCGAGCTCAACCTGATCAACGCGAATGGCCTGAGCGGAAAAGCCCCCCTCAGCCGGCACCGCTGCTGTCTGTTCACTGCGTCTTAATACGGCTCGTATACGCGCCAGTAACTCACGTGGGTTAGCAGGCTTGGCCAGATAGTCATCTGCTCCCATCTCCAGTCCGAGAATACGATCAATATCATCGCCACGACCGGTTAGCATGATAACTGGCGTACTGATACGTGGTCGGATCTGCTGCAACAGCTCGAGCCCCGACACGCCCGGCATCATTATATCCAGCACCCAGA
>JBFEXW010000387.1:0-1585 GCA_041562495.1 Marinobacterium sp.
ATGATCGGTGAGATCCGCGATCGCGCAACCATGGAAGAGGCGATCCGTTACTCTGAAACTGGTCATCTCTGTCTGGCTACGCTGCATAGTACCTCTGCGCCTCAGGCTATCCAGCATGTGTGTAACTTTTTTGATGACACTGAGCTGCGTAAGATCAATATGGATCTGTCGATCAACTTGCTTGGTGTGATGGCGCAGCGTTTGGTGCGTGATTTGAATCAGGTCTATATTCCGGCAACAGAGATCCTGATCAACACACCCTATGTCTCAGATCTGATTGCTGCGGGTGATCATAAGGCGTTACGTGATGCGATAGATAAGAGTAGCGACAAATCTGCACACACCTTCGATATGTGTCTGCTTGATCTCTATAAGAAGGGTAAGATTACTAAGGAGACCGCATTGGGTAATGCGTACTCAAGAAATAACCTTAGCTTGCAGATAAACCTTGGTTAACCCCTCGGTAAAAATTAGCAGGATACGGGTGTTATTTTGTGAACTGTGGCGGCTGTTTCTTCTGCTTTTCGATCTCAGCCGCGCGTTCAGCCTCTTTCTGCTCACGTGCTTTCTCCATCTCAACTTCACAGTTCAGAACTCGATTTTGAATTGCCTGTTTTTGAGCGTCCATCGGCGCGTAGCGACTGAGTTTATTGATCGTATGTTCGCAGGAGCGGTACTGGTGAACAGCCACCGTAGGTCCTCGGCTCTGTTCTGCTTCGACTGACTGGAAAAGATCAAGATCCAGCTTGGCTCGTGAATAACCAATCTTGACCTGATTTAGTATTGGCTACAGTTGCTGGCTTGGATAACGACCGAGTTTTTGCAGATCGCTAAGGAACTGAGCTACTTCTCGCATCACCGCTCGAGCATTGCGTGCCTGCTCTTTGGTGGGGAAAAGCGTAAGTCCTGAAGCGGCAGCAGGTTTTATTTTGGCGTTTTTGGCCTGCTCTGTCAGTCGGGCAATCTGACCAGCCGCATTAGTGGTGCTGTCGAGTTCGCCCAGTTCGCGCCAGTGACCAACCAGATATTTAATAAGCAGACTGAGTATGGCAGATGAGCTGACTTCGGGAGGGAGAGAGTTTAACAGATGATCGGCACGCCGTATCTGATCTTTCAGAGCGAGGATGCGCAGACGGCGTTCACGGCGTTGGTTTTCAATGCCCTGCATCACCAGCGAGCCAACGATGATCAGTGCGACCACAGTAATTACGATCAGGCCAATCTCAGTTGGGGTCATCCTTAGTTTCCCTTATAAGTTCGTTCAATCATAACGCATGAGTCTGGCCCTACCAACCATTCCGGGCTTTGTATGTGTGTTTTAACTTGCTGATTCCAAATTAAATTCACTCACGTATGAAAAAAATCCTGGCAAGGGGTTGACGCTCGGCGAGGCGCTCCGTATTATTTGCGCCTCCTCAATGAGGAACGCGTAATGCGAAGGCTTCGTCCCATTCGTCTAGAGGCCTAGGACACCGCCCTTTCACGGCGGTAACAGGGGTTCGAACCCCCTATGGGACGCCATTAAGCGGGATTAGCTCAGTTGGTAGAGCGATACCTTGCCAAGGTATAGGTCGTCGGTTCGAGC
>JBFEXW010000388.1:0-1535 GCA_041562495.1 Marinobacterium sp.
CAGCCCTCGACTTCACCATCGATCGAGATACCGTTGTCATCCCAGAAAGCAACCAGCTTGCCCAGCCCCAGCGTACCAGCGAGGGAACAGGCTTCATGGGAGATCCCTTCCATCAGACAGCCATCACCCATAAATACATAGGTGTTATGGTCAACGATCTCATGCCCTTCACGGTTAAACTGCGCTGCCAGTACTTTTTCAGCCAGCGCCATACCCACAGCGTTGGTGATACCCTGGCCCAGGGGACCAGTAGTCGTTTCAACGCCCGGACAGTAGCCATACTCAGGATGACCCGCTGTTTTTGAGTGCAACTGACGGAAGTTTGCCAGATCCTCAGTTGATAGATCGTAGCCCGTCAGATGCAGCAACGAGTAGATCAGCATCGAACCGTGCCCGTTGGACAGCACAAAACGGTCGCGATCGAACCAATGCGGGTTACTCGGATTGTGCTTCATGAAATCATTCCAAAGCACTTCTGCAATATCAGCCATCCCCATAGGGGCACCTGGGTGACCAGATTTGGCTTTCTGAACAGCGTCCATACTCAATGCGCGGATCGCATTGGCCAGTTCACGACGTGAGGACATGGAGTTACTCCTGTGGGGACAGCAAAATTTAGCGCGTAATTTTCTCGCAGTTAGTCCTCAGGTTCAAACCCGATTTACATCAAAATTAACGATTTTCATGCATAAAACCAAATATTTTCAGGAAAGAACTCCTCTTCTTTTGTAGCCAACGGCTCCAGAGCGATTAAAATAGAGGGATTAGCCTGTCGGCACGAAACAAATTTCAGCTAAAGGATGACTCATACTCATGAGCGAATACTCAATTTTCACTTCTGAATCTGTTTCAGAAGGCCACCCCGACAAGATCGCTGACCAGATCTCCGATGCCGTTCTGGATGCGATTATCGCTGAAGACAAATATGCACGTGTCGCCTGTGAAACCATGGTTAAAACAGGTGTTGCCATAGTCTCTGGTGAGATCAGTACCAGTGCCTGGATCGATCTGGAAGATCTGGTACGCAATATCATCAACGATATCGGCTACACCTCGTCAGATGTGGGTTACGACGGTAATACCTGCGGTGTGATCAATATCATCGGCAAACAGTCGGTTGACATTGCGCAGGGAGTGGATCGCGCCAGACCTGAAGATCAGGGTGCGGGAGATCAGGGTCTGATGTTTGGTTATGCATCAAATGAAACCGATGTACTGATGCCGGCTCCTATCACCTTTGCGCATCGTCTTGTTGAACGTCAGGCGGAAGCTCGTCGTTCGGGACTGCTGCCCTGGCTGCGTCCGGATGCTAAGTCTCAGGTCACCTGCCGTTATGAAAACGGTAAACCGGTAGCGATTGATGCGGTTGTACTATCAACTCAGCACAATCCGGATGTATCCCAGAGCGATCTGCGAGATGCGGTGCATGACCTGATCATCAAACATGTACTACCAGCTGAACTTTTGCATAAGGATACCCAGTTCCATATCAACCCTACCGGCAAGTTCGTTATCGGTGGACCTGTTGGGGACTG
>JBFEXW010000389.1:0-1498 GCA_041562495.1 Marinobacterium sp.
GCCCCGGAGAGCAGATGCGTTTGCAGAATCGAATGGCCAAACGCGTGATAGAACGGTAACAAGCACAGCGCTCGGTCCTCTTGGGTGATCGGCAGATACTGGACAATCGAGTGCGTATTGGTCAGCAGATTGCGATCGCTGAGCGTCTGGAACGCGGCGATGTCGACATTCTGATTGGTACCCACAAGCTGATTCAGGGTGATATGAAGTTCTCCAATCTGGGCCTGCTGATTATTGATGAGGAGCATCGCTTCGGTGTTCAGCAGAAGGAGCGTCTTAAATCTCTCAGATCCGAAGTCGACATTCTGACGCTGACCGCGACGCCGATTCCACGCACACTCAATATGGCGATGTCGGGCATGCGTGATCTTTCGATTATTGCAACACCACCCGCTAAGCGTCTGTCAGTAAAAACCTTCGTTCGCCAGTATGAAGCTGCGTTGATCAAAGAGGCGATTCTGCGAGAACTGCTGCGTGGTGGTCAGGTTTACTACCTGCATAACGAGGTCAAATCGATAGGGGAAACCGCTCAGAAGCTACAGGAGATGATTCCTGAAGCACGCGTTGGTATAGGTCATGGCCAGATGCGCGAACGCGAGCTTGAGCAGGTGATGAGCGACTTCTACCACAAGCGTTTCAATATATTGGTTTGCACAACGATTATTGAAACCGGTATCGACGTACCTAACGCCAATACCATTGTCATCGACCGTGCCGACAAGTTCGGTCTGGCTCAGCTCCACCAACTACGTGGACGTGTAGGACGCTCTCACCATCAGGCTTATGCCTATCTTCTGACGCCGCATCCTAAAGCGATGACAACCGATGCATCCAAACGTCTCGACGCAATCGTTGAAGCCAGTACGCTTGGCGCTGGATTTACGCTGGCAACCCACGATCTGGAGATCAGGGGGGCCGGTGAGCTGCTTGGTGAAGATCAGAGCGGACAGATGCAGACCATCGGATTCTCCCTCTACATGGAGATGCTTGAGGAAGCTGTTGAATCAATTAAAGCGGGTAAAACACCAAACTTTGATCAGCCACTACGCCATGGCTGTGAAGTAAACCTCCATATGCCAGCACTGATCCCCGATGATTACCTGCCTGATGTGCATAACCGTCTGATTCTCTATAAGCGAATCTCAAGTGCAAGCGATGACCAGGCACTTCAGGAACTACAGGTCGAGATGATCGACCGCTTTGGTCTGCTGCCACCTCAGTTAAAGAATCTGCTGAGACAGACCTCTATCAAACTTAAGGCGGAAGCGCTGAATATTCTGAAACTGGATGTCAGCAGTGAAACCGGGCGCCTGGAGTTTGCTGAGGAGACTCGTGTTGACCCCCTGACACTGGTAAAACTGGTGCAGACCCAACCAACTGTCTATAAACTAGATGGCGCAACCGGGCTGAAATTTAGCCAATCTATGGATAAGCCAGAAACCCGCTTCCAGACCATTGAAGCGCTGTTGTCCAAGCTGGAACCCAAAGGAGAAAAGAA
>JBFEXW010000390.1:0-1466 GCA_041562495.1 Marinobacterium sp.
GCAGATACGCGAATAGAGGTATCGGTGCGTCTGGATTCCACTCAGTTGCGGCTGAGGGTGGTTGATAATGGACCAGGCGTGCCTGCTGAGCTTCTGAATGATCTGGGGCATCCGTTTAAACGATCTGAACACTCAAATGGTTATGGTCTGGGGCTAAGTATCTGTAGGAAAACCGCGGAGAGAGCGGGAGGTGAGATCCGCTTTATGAATGCGGAGACCGGTGGTTTTATTGCTGAGCTAGTATTGCCGCTTCAAAGCTGATCTGGCTGAGAAGCGGTAACCGCGATACGGGCTCTTAATTAGAGCGCGTCTGAGCCAGTTTCGCCGGTGCGAATGCGCACCACCTGCTCAAGCGGCGTCACAAAGATCTTGCCATCGCCAATCTTGCCAGTGTTGGCAGTCGTAGTGATTGCCTCGATAACCTGATCCAGCATAGCGTCGTCGATAGCGACTTCAATCTTAACCTTGGGCAGGAAATCGACAACATACTCGGCTCCACGATAGAGCTCAGTATGGCCTTTCTGACGTCCAAAGCCTTTAACTTCGGTTACGGTAACACCCTGAATTCCAATCTCAGAAAGTGCTTCACGTACGTCATCCAGTTTGAACGGTTTAATAACCGCAGAGACCAGCTTCATTCCTTTCTCCTTATTCCATCTGCACCGAGGCGGGGAATCAACTTAAAAATAATTAAACGCATTATGGAGTGATTCCATTATTGACTCAAGGGAGATAGCGGAGTCAGTGGTATGAATGGATAATTTCATGCTCTGTTTCAGGCATAAAAAACCCCGCCGAAGCGGGGTAAAAACAGCAGGGATAGTGCCAGCTAACAACACACATTAATTACGTGCTGATACGAACTCTGGGTAAGCTTCCATGCCACATTCAGACAGGTCGACACCTTCGTACTCTTCCTCTTCGCTAACGCGTAAACCGATAACCATTTTGATGATTATCCAAACGATCAGGCTGACAATGAATACCCACAGGAAGATAGTCAGGGCACCGATGATCTGACCAGAGAATGAAGCGCCATCGTTAGTTACTGGCACCAGCAGCAGGCCCAGCAGACCGACAACACCGTGAACTGAGATAGCACCCACTGGATCATCAATCTTCAGCTTATCTAGAGTTACGATAGAGAAGACAGCGAGAAGACCGCCGAGCATACCGAAGATGTGTGCCTGCAGTGCTGATGGCGTAGAGGGTTCGGCTGTGATCGCTACCAGACCAGCCAGAGCGCCGTTAAGTGCCATGGTCAGATCTGCTTTACCGAACAGGATGCGAGCCATAATCAGAGCAGCAATGACACCGCCTGCAGCAGCAGCGTTGGTGTTCATAAATACTACGGCGACAGAGTTAGCGTTTTCAACGTCAGCAGTTGCCAGTACAGAACCACCGTTAAAGCCGAACCAACCTAACCAGAGTACGAAAGTACCCAGCGTTGCCAGTGGCATGTTGGC
>JBFEXW010000391.1:0-1457 GCA_041562495.1 Marinobacterium sp.
CGCAAATAAACACCGCGATCAGGATGCTGCCAGTATCACTGGCGGTCTCAGGCGCGGGAAGGATATCGGCCATCTGTTGCAGTGTCGGCGACTCTTTCATCGAAGCCTTGCCAGTTCAGATGGCTCGAATTTCTCAACCGTTGATAGAAATTCTGTGTAGTTGATCCCAGCTTTACGGAAGGCTTGAGACAAAAACTGTTTGTGCTGTGTGATACTTTGTTCAAGGTGGACAAGATCTTCCGTATTGTCGATCTGGAATGCTTGTTGTCCCCAGTCCAGTTGCAATCCCGACAACAATTGAAACTGCAGCTCAAGCGGATCGGTGATATGGACAGCCTGTATATCCAGCGCATAGCCGACAAGATTAAGCAGCTTGGTATCTTCCTGTTCCAGTGAGATAAAGTCGGAAAGAAGAAATACTCTGCTACCGGTTGGTATCCGTTCCTTTAAAGTGGAGAGGATGGTGCGCCACTCCAGTGATTGCGGTTTGATCGGTGGGCAAGCAGAACTGGCCTGAGATGCAAAGAAGTGTAGGGCATCGAAGCCGGGGCGCGGTTCAAACCAGCGAATAGATTGTCCCAGAAGCATTCCGCCAAGTTCATGCCCTTTACGCAGATAGATACCACTTAACCATAGGGCTAACCGGACAGCCTGGGTCACTTTTAGACGTTTCTGGCTGCCAAAACGCATGCTGGCGCTACGATCAATGACAAAAAAAACGGGTTGCTGGTATTCGGCAAAGTAGGTTCTTACCAGCGTCTGCTGTGAACGAGCCGAGGCGCGCCAGTCGATACTCTTCTGATCATCACCGACCTGAAACTGACGCAGATCGTCAAATTCCAATCCGCTGCCAGGCTCCGACGAGAGAAATTCACCGGTTTTTCCAGCGGATAACTCAGGCCCTGTGGCTGAGACGTTTAAGGCCTCTGCAGAGGTGATTAGCTGATTGATTTGCCGTTCATCTAATAGCGGCAGATCAGTGATGGATACTGTTGCCATTTTTTACGCCGCAGGTACCGTCTCGATAAGCGCCTTGATGATATCGTCTTCGCTCACACCCTCAGCTCTTGCCGAGAAGTTCAGCACCAGTCGGTGTCTTAAAATATCACCCGCTAGAGCGACGATATCTTCGGGTAATACGAAATCTCTACCTGCTAACAAGGCTCTAGCCATACTGGCGCGCAATAGAGAAATGGATGCTCGGGGAGAGGCACCTGCGCGGATATGCTCTTTCCATTGCGGCAGGTAGTTGCCCAGATTTCGTGTCGCCGCAACGATCTCAACGGCATAGCGCTCAACGGTCTCTTCGATGAAAACGCCGTTTAGCTGATCGCGAAGTTGCAGAAGCTCGCTGGGTGATAACATCGCCGTTATACCGGCTTCAACATGCCCCTCATAGGCCTTGCGAGCACGGCGGGTGATGTCGATCTCTTCATCAATATCCGGGTAGTCCAGTA
>JBFEXW010000392.1:0-1454 GCA_041562495.1 Marinobacterium sp.
CATAGTATCTCAGCGCGCCCTGCGGGACTTATTCGTAGCCTTCTTAAACTACATTGATCGTGTTCAGGTGCATTGATACCAGCACACTTATCCTTTAATGGAGATTAATAGCCATTCGTCCCCCACTTCAATGAAGGTGGCGGTATGGTACAATCGCAAGCCTTATCGATAAGCCTTCCCAGACATGATTTATATGCCGCTCCCACAAGGTTGATGGCTAGAGAAGTAGTGTGAATTACCGTAGCGATATACAAAGCGTACACAGTGTCATTGACCACCTGACGGGGATCACCTCCCAAAAGGATTTGGATCTGCTCACCATCAGCCTGCTGAAAAGCCTCGGTAGCCTGATCCCTAATGCAGAACTCCGGGTCATTACGCTTGATCAGGCTCAGTTACCAATTA
Source organism: Marinobacterium sp. (assembly GCA_041562495.1). GTDB lineage: Bacteria > Pseudomonadota > Gammaproteobacteria > Pseudomonadales > Balneatricaceae > Marinobacterium_E. Next base: position 406 of record JBFEXW010000392.1, read on the forward strand.
AGACATTCAGCATCTCTAACGGCGACTACAAGATCAAACTTGATGATATTGTTCTCGGTCCTGAAGCGAAACAGGCGATTACCCGCACTCATCGGGGAAATCTGAACCGATACACCGATAAAACCGAAGATCACTTCGTCAGTGTTTATCTGATGCACCATGATCGCCAAAGCACCACCTATTTGCTGCTTAATACGCCACGGCAACTAAATCACTCTGAAGATTATCTGCTGACTGGCGTACTGGAGATTTTTCAGAATTTCAGCTCGCTTCTGGTGCACGCACAGACTGACGAACTGACAGGTCTGGCCAACCGGAAGACGTTTGAGAGTGCAATTAACAGAGTCTATGATCTGCGGACCAATCGACACAATGAGTACCCAAGCAATAAGCGTCATGGCGAAACTAGTGAGACGATCCGCTACTGGCTCTGTGCGCTGGATATCGATCACTTTAAGGCGGTTAACGATATCTACGGCCACCTCTATGGTGATGAGGTTCTGATCCGCCTTGCCCAAGTGATGAAAAGCCATTTCCGTAACGATGACCTGCTTTTCCGGTTTGGCGGCGAGGAGTTCATTATCGTGCTCAGAGCGCCTGATAAAACATCCGCAGTTGGCGCATTGGAGCGTTTCCGTGGGGTGCTTGCCGATACAACATTCGCCGGCGTCGAAACGATTACAGTCAGTATGGGCGTGGTTGAGATCGATCCATCGGTCTTCCATAAAACATTGATGGATTATGCCGACCAGGCGCTGTACCACAGCAAGAAGAACGGTAGAGATCAGATCACCTTCTTCGAACAGCTGATTGAGATGGGGATAGCCAAACAGGAATCTTACGAAGAGGGAACGGTCGATCTCTTTTAGGCTCGCTGTTACTTTGCGCTGTCGAGCTCCGTAACCGTTGTCTCGGCATGCTCTTCGAAGAGTTCGAGAGTATCCCCCTCTCCCAGTTCAGCATAGCCGATTGAAACCCTGACGCCTGTCGGAAGAGGTTGTTTTTCGAGCACCTCCTTTATACGTGTAACCAGGCTCAACACACCGGCA
>JBFEXW010000393.1:0-1447 GCA_041562495.1 Marinobacterium sp.
ACCTGTGCTCTTAAGTAACGCCCAGCTGTCCGAGCTCAGGCCCTCAGACTCACCCAGTACCAACGCAAATAGCAGGCCTCTGGTACTTTTACTCATATGATCACCCAAATAATCAGCCAGTCGTTGCCGGAAGTCTGAAGCCGGTTGGTAGCTGATAATTGAAGCGATATATCCACGGGCATCAATCCCATGCTGCAGATCCTTAAGCACCCGATCAGACCCCGAGCGATTCCAATAACCTGTCGGCGGTATTAACCGGACTACTGCCTTTATCCTATCCCCCTTTTTCAGAGGAGGTTGCGACTGGTAATAACCCAACGCAATACGATCCATGGCGGGATGCAGATCAATGGGTTCGCTAAGTTCGAACTCTATTGCCTGATAGCCTGGATGATGAGCGATATTTAATGAAGTAACCCGCCCCCGAACTTCAACTTCGACCCGTTTTCCCTGATCAGGCAGACGCTCGTTAAGCTCGACACTGAGGTTGATTAACGCCGCCAGAAAAGCAACCAGAAAATAGAGGAGGTATTGCCAGATTGAACGGGACAGAAATTTACCGATAACAGTCAGGAGCAGCAATGCCCCTATAAAAAACAGACAGGCGATCTCGAGACTCGGCATCCATACCAGTGAGATCACACCTGCAAGATAGGCGATCATCCTTGATCTCCCTCATCTGACATTGAGTGTGGAGCGATATACCGCCAGTGTTACTAACGGAATAAACCGCTGGTTAATTAATTTAGCCTAACACAGGACTCACACGCTTGGCTTCGCTAATCGACACGGGCATAATCCACGAAACCCTAATCAAACTACCAAGATGCCAAGGAAGATATTTAAACGGTATATGCCCGACAACCGCACGCTGAGGGAGCATAAACATCTCAGCTGGTTGGGTAAGCACCTGCATAATCCAAACCTCTGGCATCTGAGTCGACGCTCTGCAGCAAAAGCATTTATGGTGGGGCTGTTCTGCGCTTTTCTGCCGGTACCGGGCCAGATGGTTATTGCTGCTGTTATGGCGGTCTGGATCGGTTCCAATCTACCGGTCTCTGTCGGACTGGTCTGGCTGACCAATCCCATCACCATCCCCCCGGTCTTCTATGCGACCTATAAACTGGGGAGCTGGATCCTCGGAACCGATCCAGTCAAGATTGAATGGACACGCAACGCTATAGAGCATGATTTGAGTCTGATCTGGTGGCCACTGCTGTTTGGCTCACTTCTCTCCGGTCTATTTTTCGCGGGAGTTGGCTATCTGGTGATCAATCAGATCTGGATCTGGTCGGTTCAGAAAAGCTGGCGTAGCCGCAAGCGCAAACAGCAAATCAAAGCACCCGACAGCGATAATTAATCTCACCGCTTCGGATATCTCGCGTTAACTAACCAACTTCCCCTGTTCCAGCTTCAGCACTCTATCCATACGCTGTGCCAGATTATG
>JBFEXW010000394.1:0-1446 GCA_041562495.1 Marinobacterium sp.
GCCGGACTGATCACCGATGAACGCGTCGCTCAACGCCCCAACGAAAGCTGGGGAAAAGGGAACTGCCCCGCTATAGCGATAGTCAGACCAGCAACTACAGAGCAAGTTTCCGAAGTGATGAAACTCTGCTGGGAAGCGAACCAGTCTGTCGTTCCTCACGGTGGTCATACCGGTCTTGCGAACGGTGCCTTATGCACAGATCAGGATCTCGTACTCAGCCTGGAACGGATGCGTAATATCGAAACGATCGACACTAAGGGCGCGACGGCAACAGTTGAAGCAGGAGTCATCATTGAGGATCTGCAGCAGGCAGCTGCCATTCAGGATCTGCTGTTTGCAGTAGACTGGGGAGCGCGCGGTTCTGCTCAGGTTGGCGGCATGCTGTCGGCAAACGCCGGTGGCAATAAGGTGATCCGTTACGGCATGGCTAGAGATCAGGTCCTGGGACTTGAGGTCGTACTCTCGGATGGCCGGATTATCAGCAACCTCAAAGAAACCATCAAAGATAACTCTGGTTACGATCTGAAACAGCTGTTTATCGGCTCCGAGGGTACGCTCGGTATCATCACCAAAGCAGTTCTGCGTCTCTGGCCTGCGGCGCCGGCCCGACAGACAGGCCTGGTTGCCTGTAACGATTTCAGCTCAGTGCTTACCCTTCTGAATACACTGAAACAGCGCCTGGAGGGCAAACTCTCTGCATTTGAAGCACTGTGGCAGAGTTTCTATCAGTTCATGATCGAAGAAACCGGCAACCATAAAACCTTTATCCCAACCAACTTTCCCTTCTATGTACTGATAGAGTCGGAGTGTGTTGATGAAGAGCGAGGCCGGGAACAGTTTATTGAGGTTCTGGGCGAACTGCTGGAACAGGGCGTCATTGCCGACGCGGTGATCGCCGAAAACAGCGCACAGGCAGCCGAGCTCTGGGCGATGCGCGATGATATCGATTCAATGGTTAACGCCTTCAGCCCACTGATCCCCTATGATATCAGCCTGCCGCTGCGCGATATGGAAGCCTATACCAGCCGGGTTGCTGACACTCTGGCTAAAGAGGCGCCGGAATCGACCTGCCTGACCTTCGGCCACCTTGGCGATGGCAATATCCACTTCTGTGTCGGCCCAGTCAGCGACAAAAAACAGATCGATGAGATCGTCTACAACCTACTGCGTGAATATGGCGGTTCTATCTCTGCTGAGCACGGCATAGGTCTGGGTAAAAAAGCCTACCTGCCCTACTGCAGATCGGAGACTGAACTTGAGCTGATGCGCACGCTGAAACAGGCACTCGACAGCAAAGGGATTCTCAATCCGGGCAAGATCATCTAACGACGAAACTGTTTAACCAGACTGATAATCGCATTAGCTCTGGACAGAAGCACGGCCGCAAACAGCAGCGTACACCCCAGCACCTGTTGTGCGGCCATCCCCTCATCGAACCAGATAGCA
>JBFEXW010000395.1:0-1429 GCA_041562495.1 Marinobacterium sp.
ATACCTCCTAGAGAGATACCGGTGCGGGAATCATCCGTGATCATCAGCTGGAATAGAAACTAACGACGGTATTTCTCCCGACCCGTGTAACTACAACGAAGCTCTCCATTAATTCGATCATCAATCCGCAACGTTTTACCTGTTCCGCGAGAAAAATCAGAAAAGGTTCCGACAAGCGCATCACATCCATAATGACGACCGTTCAACGCTGATTGGCTTCTGCATATCCATACCCGGTTACCAGCCTGATCAAACTCAAGCCAAAGACTGTCGGTGTAACCCGAGACATAGGGAAACAGCTCAACCTCCTGGAATTCCCCACGGAAGAGTTCGGCTGCAGTTGGGCGGATCTCATTCCAGCGTTTACCCTGCTTTAGCCTGACTGGGTCAAAGATACAGTAGATGCGGTCACCATAGTCGGCACGTTGGCGGATATGCTCAATCTGTGCCAGACGGGCCAGCTCCGCCTGACGCTCCTGTTCATCAGCTTTAAGTGAACTCTCGTATCGTTTCTGGTCTATGACTGACTGCTGTTTATAGGCTTCCAGTTTCTGCTCCTCTGAGAGTAGTGCCCAGTCCTCTTCGCTGATATTCAGTGGTAGTGAGGAGAGGCATCCGCTCAACATCAGGCCTGATAACAAAAGATAAATAGTGCGCATAAGAACTCCTAGGTAAGCGTTCTGAAAAGACTAGCGGGGCGTTGATGAATTGAAGCTGAAGGGTTTGGATCTCAGATCAGGTATAATCTTGGCCCTTTTATAATCTGGACCTGAAATGGCTCGACTCGAAAACCCGCCAACAAAACCCTATCTTGCCCGTGGCGCAGGTGTTACACGCTGTGATGCCTGTCGTGTGCCCGAAACCGCCTGTATCTGCAGTTATAAAGAGGAGCATCAGGCGCAGGTTGAGTTCTGGTTGTTGATGCACCGCTATGAGACCTTTAAGCCAACGAATACCGGCCGGTTAGTCAAAGCTTGTCTGCCGAGTACTCGTGAGCTGGTCTGGCAGTCGCGCACGGATCCCGGTGAGGTTCTGGGAGCGCTACTGGAAAATCCAAAGTATCAGCCGATTCTGGTGTTTCCTGAAAGTGATGATTATCAACACCGCATGGTCCAGCCATCAGAGATTAAAAGCCGGGAAGGAGTGATTCCTGCGCTGATTCTGTTGGATGGTACCTGGCGTCAGGCACGCCGGATGTTTCGCCATTCGACCTATTTCAGTGATCTGCCAGTGATCAGTCTGTCGCAGGCCCGCGAAACCAGTTATTCGTTACGCAAGTCTATCCATGAAGGCCAGCTATGTACCGCTGAGGTTGCTATAGGTCTGTTGGAGGAGTTGGACGAGGTTCCGGCGGCAGAGGGACTTGCGCGTTATTTTGAGCGCTTCAATAACCACTATATCGCTACCCGGAGGCGCTGGGCCCGGAGGG
>JBFEXW010000396.1:0-1428 GCA_041562495.1 Marinobacterium sp.
AGATATATACCGTACCAGACTCGGTTGCCCAGACCTGTACTTGGCGACATCGGTTTAACTGTCCGTGCGTGGCATGCAGCGGCCGAGAGATATGGTGCTCCCCAGCTTAATCAGCGCTTTAATCGTTCATCGACACTAAGGCTGGTAAAGTCAGATCCATTTCCTCGCAATATGACCGATGAGGACTTCGCAGTTTGGGCTGCGATTAAGTTTCTGGTAGGCAATCTACCCGAGAACCCAAGTAACTCTGATATCAATGCGTACGATATTCTAACAAGCCCGACTGCTCAGGTTGATCTCTATAAAGGGACAATCGGTTCTTTCCGCTCCTGGAATAATCAACTCAGGCAGCCTCTTTTTATAGCGACTGATAACGCTGTTATCGATATCGCTCCGTTGAAGGGGTTTCTTCATCCTCAGCATTTTACAGACACTCTGGGAGACGATCAGCCCGAGAGTGTTTGTAAGTTCAATCGTTCGGAGTCAAATTCATGAAGATCTTCTCATTAATTGCTAGTTTCTTTCTAGCTATTAGCCTGATCAATAGTAGTTATGCTTCTCCAGTTTTGAAGCGTGCCGAAAGATTACCTGAGGTGACTATTAACGGTGTTAATGGTTTTTCTCTTGATTACTTGGAGCTTGAGGCTGGTAAATTTTATCGTCTTAAGTTAACCAGTGATGGTCGCGATGAATATCCCGTGAGATCTAAGGATGGTTTTTTTGAATCTATATTTGTAAATGAAGTGGTAGTAAATGACCTTGAAGTTAAAACCACAAATATCTGGGGGCTAGAGTTTGACGGAGAGGGCACCATAGAGCTCTTTTTTGTGCCGATGAGAACGGGCGACTTCTCAATCGAGGTGCCGGGGCAGAGGCTTGATGGGTTTGTGACTAGAATAACTGTCAAATGAGATATGGTGTTATCCGAAGCCAAACTTAGGCGCAAAAAGCTTGTATAAAAATCGAACGTCAACAAAACACAGCCAATACTATAGGAAGATCCGTTGTGACCAAAATTCGATCCAGCCTAATAATAGCCGCTAGTTGCCTTATTGTAGTAGGGGGGGCATATAGCGATACAGTTCAGGCGGGAGAGCGCGCTGAGCGAACTGGAAATAAACTACTATGTAATACCGTGCGAGATAAGCGTATAGCGATGGGTTCGGGCGCTTTGATTCGCGAATACTCGATGTTGCTGTTAGAAGCCAGTGAGAAAGGCTGTATTGATGATGCAGATGCTCTGATCCAACAGGGCGCTATGATTCAGGTTAAAGATCGTATGGCTAATACGCCAGTTATCCGAGCTGCGAGAGCAGGCCAACTGAAAATGCTGCAATATCTTCACGCGCAGGGCGGATCTTTAGATCAGCCAAATCTAAGAGGTGCAACAGCTCTTAGTCAGGCAGTTAAGAACAATCGCAGATCAAC
>JBFEXW010000397.1:0-1425 GCA_041562495.1 Marinobacterium sp.
CTCATCAGCCGATATTTGTGTTAGCCTCCAACCTGATTTTGATCTGGCCGGAGTGGCGAACTGATTTCCAAACCCTTGCCAATATTGATGAAAACTACCGTTATGCAAAACAGCGGATCGAGGAGAAAGCGCTGCTCAATGCGCTGGATCAGGTGTCAGAGCGCTTAGAGTCACTACCTGAAAGGACCAGCAAGTCTGTATCAATATGACAGCCATGCAATCAGTAGATTTTGATTACACCGTTAAACGCAGTTCGCGTCGGCGCACGGCTGCGATCATGATTGATGGTGGTGAAGTTCAGGTACGTGTTCCTATGTTTGCCGATGACCGCTGGATCGCTAACTGGGTGGCAAGTAAGGCTGATTGGGTACGTCCAAGGCTGAATCATCAGCAGAACGCCTACAGAAAGCATGGCATTGATCTGAGTAGCAGAAAGTTGCCTGTTGATGGCGTCCTGTTCTCCATCTCTGACCATCCCTCTGGGAGAGAAGCGGTCAGCCTCGATTTGGAGGGAAGGGCGCTGCGGGTAAAAACCAGTTTTGGCCTGGAGCAGTGCGATGCCAACTGGTTGGAAACAAAAATTAAGAACCGCTTACGTCGCTACGCCACACAGAAGTTAACCCGACTTGTTGAAGAACAGGTCGGGTTAATCGGGACGGGGCCTTCATCTGTTGAGGTGCGTAGCTATAAACGAAAATGGGGACAGTGCTCATCAAGCGGAAAGGTCAGTTTAAACTGGCGATGTATCCATCTTCCGGAGGCGCTGCAGCGCTATGTGGTAACGCACGAGCTGTGTCATTTGACGGAGATGAATCATAGTCATCGATTCTGGTCTCTTGTTCAGCAATACTGTCCGGAATATATTGAACAGAAACAGCAGTTGCGCCAGTTTGGACCCTATCTTGATTTCTAGGGTCTTTGGTAGAATTGTCTGAAAAACTATAAATAGAAATAAAGAGTTGGAGTTATTTGGGATGAGTTTGTACCGAACGATTGAGAAAACGTTCTTTAATACACTTACGAAAAAGATCGTAGGTAATCTGGGGTTTGTTTCTATACCTCCGGTCATTCTGGCGTTGGCCGCGATCCGTCAGTTGCAGTCGGGTGCAACGAATATTGATCAGGATACATTGCTGCTCGTCCAGATACTTTTATGGGGCGTCGTTGCCTTCTCGGTGTTTGCCGGAATTTTTACCGTCTGGTTTATGCGCCACCTTTTTCTGCGCCCTATCAGGTCAATGATCACTGTACTTACCGGTATTCGTGAACGTAATGGCGATATCTCTGCAAAGTTGCCGGTTGAAACTCACGATGAGATTGCTGAGATGGCAGAAGCCTACAACGGCTTCTCAGACAGTCTTAAAAAGATGATTGCTGAAACGCGTCGCCGTTCAGTTAATGTGGCGACCGGCGCTACACGGGTAC
>JBFEXW010000398.1:0-1407 GCA_041562495.1 Marinobacterium sp.
CAGTGAGAGCAGGGCTGAGGGCGTCATCGATAATACAGAGCCCCTGATCGACAAGCGTATCAAGCAGATAATTGATATTGAACCGGAGTATGGAGTCAGACATCTGGGTACTCTTTAAGAGACGCCGCTTTATACGACAATCTCTTTACGGAGTCACCAACTTTATATGATGGGGTTTAGTCGCAGCCGAGAATGAGCTTGGTAGCCTGGCTCAGAGGAGCGATGATCTCGGAGTCCAGTTTCAGGCACAGAAGCTCATCTGCACGGGTTTTTCCGAGCGTCAGTGCCGCCTGCGGAATGCCATGCTGCTGGGAAATGCGGTTAAACCGGAATCCGGAATAGACCATCAGGGAGCTACCGACGACCAGTAATCCCCGTGAGCGCATGAGCGCATCGACCGCCTCATCTACTCGGCTTCTCGGTACGGTATCACCAAAGAACACGACATCGGTTTTCAGTATCCCTCCGCAGGAGGGGCAGTCGGGAACCCGGAATTGGCTGAAGTCGATCTCCAGTCTGGCATCGCCATCCGGAAGTGGTTCCGCTTCATGCTCAAGGAATTCTGGATTGATCTCCCGGCAATACAGATCCATCTCCGCGCGGTCGATGCTCAGTTCACAGTTAATACAGATAACCCTGTCAGCCCGACCATGAAGATCAATGGTATCGTCGCTACCTGCGCTCTGATGAAGGCGATCAACGTTTTGGGTAACGATCTGGGAGACGATCCCGGCTTTACGTAAGGCTTCCAGACAGTGGTGAGCTTCATTTGGCTGTGCGTGTTTCATCACAGGCCAGCCAACAAGACTGCGAGCCCAGTATCTCTGACGGGTATAGGGGTCGTTAAGGTAGTCCCGATGCTGAACTGGCGGACTGACTTTCCAGTTGCCCATAGAATCGCGATAGTCGGGAATACCGGACGCGGTGCTGATTCCAGCGCCGGTCAGGACGAATACCCTGGTCCGGGAGGTTAAGAATTCGGCGAGTTGGAGGGCTGTATCGGATGTGTGGTTTTTCATACTGACTCTTATACCCTATTTGGTGCAGGGGGAATCAATAAAAAAATGCCGGTAACAGCGGAGTGCTGGTACCGGCAAGGTCTCAACTCGAAGTTAAATCAGTTTGGAATTAAGCCTGGCTGGCTTTAAGTTCCAGACGACGACGGTGCAGAGCAGGCTCAGTGTAACCGTTAGGCTGCTGACAACCATCGATTACCAGATCACAGGCCGCTTTAAACGCGATGCTGTTGTCGATATCTGCGCTCATAGGTGTGTAGCTTGGATCGTTAGCATTCTGACGATCAACCACAGCCGCCATACGTTTCAGGGTCTCAAGCGCCTGCTCTTTAGAGCAGATACCGTGACGGATCCAGTTAGCGATATGCTGGCTGGAGATACGCAGAGTTGC
>JBFEXW010000399.1:0-1406 GCA_041562495.1 Marinobacterium sp.
CCCAGCAGCTCATCAATAAAGCGCTGTGGACCGCAGACATAAAGTTGTTCATCCGCTTTAGGATCAGCCAGCATTGCGTCAAAATCCATAGCTCCTTCAGAAGAGTAGCTATGCTCGACCTTTCCACTGAACTCAGGTGCATTTAACTCATGGAGATAAGCCGTCTGTTCAGTTGTACGAGTACGGTAGTAGAGCTTGTAATCGCCACCCTTGCTGTTCAGCTCGTTGGCCATCGCCCATATCGGCGTAATACCGATACCAGCAGCAAAGAGTCGATAAGAACCCGCATCTTTCAGCGCAAAGTGATTCTTAGGTTCACTGCACTCAAGGATGTCACCCTCTGTTAGTTTTGATATCGCTATCGAGCCACCGCGAGAGTTGGAGTCGATCAGTACACCCAACTGATAAACCTCAGGTGCATCTGAAGGATTACATAGCGAATACTGACGATTCAGACCTTCCTCCAGATGGATATCAAGATGCGCCCCCGCTTTAAATCCCGGAAGCGAACCTTCAGTCGCTTCCAGATCCAGACCAACGATATCCTGGGTTAGCTTATAGGTCGATTTGACTCTGAGTTTCATGCACTCTCCTGAGTAGTATTTTCAGCTTCGATCAGTTTATCAAGAACTCGACGAGACTGAACCCCGCCGGCATCAATATCGAGCATCAGAAGCTTGCGATCCGGGAACTCATTAAGATTGCGCTGCTGCGCTTCCAGAACTTCGAGGTCTTCTGCAAACACACCACCCTGACCTTCACGGATCATATCAGTCAGCGATGCACTATCAGGACAGAAGTTACGTGCCATACCCCAGAAGTACCAGTGAGTCGTTTCTGTTTCCGGTGTGATGAAATCAACCACTGTCGCCAGAGTACGGACCTCTTTAGGTGCTTCAATACCGCCATTTCCGGCCAGAGAAACACCTACATCAATCAGTATATTGCTCGGCGCATCAAAACGGCACACCTGCCAGCGATCGACGTCCGCTTCAGAATCCAGACCGTTCTCTTTCATCAGCATCTTCCAGAAAGGAGGTGCCTTAACATCGTTCATGTAACGCTCAGTGATAACCTGCTGACCATTCATACGGGTCCGTACAGGTGTTTCATCAATCTCTTTCTGACCGATACTAGTGGTATGGACGTAGGTTTCATGCGTCAGATCCATCAGGTTATCAATCATCAGACGGTAATCAGCATTGATGTGGTACAAACCACCACCGTATGCCCAGTCTGGATTATCTTCCCATTTCAGATGAGGGAATTTGTCCATATCAGCTTCTGAACGCTTACCTGGCCAGATCCAGATAAACCCTGCACGCTCAACAACAGCATAAGCTTTAGTACAAGGAAAACGATCTGTACGCTGTTTAGGCATCGACTTAGTCTTACCATCACAGCCC
>JBFEXW010000400.1:0-1391 GCA_041562495.1 Marinobacterium sp.
CTCCTCTAAGTATCCTGTGGAACGGGGTAATCTTGCAGTCGTAGCGCCGCTTGCAAGCCATCCGGTAAATGGAAATGCTGTGGCGGTCTGGGATCTGCGCGTCGATCCTACACCTCTTTTTGAGATGAGTGTCGAAGAGATACGAACGCTGCTTTATACGCCGCATATGCAGCGTGATGAGAATGCCCCGGACCTGGGGCTGAAGCTGGTTCATGCAAACCGCTGTCCGATACTTGCTCCGGCGGGTATGTTGAATACTGCAGAGGCAACACGGTTTAATATTGATGGCGATCAGTGTCGGACTCATCTCTCGATGCTAAGGAATTACCCGGCTCTGGCCGATAAGATAAGAGAGGTCTATACCGAGGCACAGAAACCAGAGTCTGATCCCGATCTGGCAGTCTATTCGGGTGGCTTTTTTGCCCCCTCTGATCGGGCGCTGATGAATCGTATTGTCGAAGCTGTACCTGACGAATTAGCCGGGATGGAACTGCCGTTTCAGGATTCCCGGTTGGAGGAGATGTTCCTGCGCTATCGGGCCAGAAATTATCCTGAAACGCTGAGTGACGATGAGCAATTACGCTGGGAGGAGTATAGGGTTGAGAGGTTGCTGAAGGGGGAATCAGGTTATCTGACCCTTCCTGAGCTGTACGAAGAGATGAACAAAATAGCGGCCGAAGAGGCGCTAACTGACGCACAACGTGAAATACTTGAGGAGCTGGCAGTCTATGCCGAGTCGATCTATCCGATGGAGCTGGATTAGCAGAATCCCGCTGATGCTGATCACCTCATCATTTGCCTTTAGCGCGATGGGGGAGACGGATCAGGGTGAGGTTACTAAGATGCTGCAACCGGACCAGCTTACGCTTAGAACGCCTGAGCGCGTTTTGCAGCCAGGTCTTGCTGTAACGCCACAGGAGGCAGATTACGGTATCACCCAATATGCGAATAGGCCGCTTCCCAAACCCTATCTGGTCCCTCTGGATCCCGCAAGTCCGGATAAAACCGTAGTTATTGAAGCGGAAGCCCCCTCTGTTGCTAAGGAGTATGATACCTGGGTGATCTATCAGGATAATCCAATAGATTCCGGCGCTGAGTCCCGTATCTATGCCAAGATCACAGATGAGTATGCTAAAAATCGGTGCCTCACCGGGTATGATTGCCCAGGTGAAAGGATGGATCTGCCTGAGTGGCCTACAGAGGATGAGGGGGCCTCTTCTGAGGCGTCCCTCGAGATATTTAAGGTTGATATGGGGTCACCAATCAACCCGATTCCTGAATTGAACGATCTGCCTTTCCCTAAACAGTAGGCGATAACAACTGCTTGTCGTTTAGTCAGATGACGGATCACTTGAGACCCAAGCTTGTCGTTCCATTAGCCGAATGAAAGC
>JBFEXW010000401.1:0-1370 GCA_041562495.1 Marinobacterium sp.
CCAAAACGTGCAGGTGCTACGGAGATCTATCATCTGAGCGAATCTGAACAGTTGCAACTGCTTAAAGAAGCTTCTGGTCTGGCGGAGGCCTTGTCTGATCTGTTTGCAGCTAAAAAGATGAATATTGCGGCACTTGGGAATCAGGTTTCTCAGTTGCATCTGCATGTGATTGTCAGACAAGAAAGCGATCCTGCCTGGCCGGGTCCTGTTTGGGGCAAAGCATCACCAGTGCCTTATCAGGAGGATCAGTTAACTGCGCTTAAAGCGCGTATTGAGGGGATACTTCAGGGCGAACTGGAGTTAAAGCCTGCGGTTTAACGCCCTCGATATAGATGCTTCGGTCCTTATTCACCTAAATGGTTAGCGACCGCATCAATCTGCTCTTGCGTTAAATTATCAGCAATACTCTTCATTACCACTGTTATATCATCCGTGCGCGCACCTGAACGATACTCGCTACCTAAGGAGATAATGAGTAGTTTTTTCATATCTATCCTGTTCAGATTTTAGATATTGAGCTCAGCCTAGGCATTAACTTGGCATGAGTCGGTTCTCTCGTTAACGGATTCGGTTGATCAACCCATTAAGGCCGTGGGAAATCTTGTCAAATCAGGTATAATTTGCGCCTTTCGTCAGAATGTACTGACAGTTTTCAGATTTTTAGCTATCGGACATACCGATAAGAGATCAATAGGACAGCAAACTATGCGCAGCCATTATTGCGGCGAACTTCGTGCAGAACATATAGGTCAAGAGATTACCCTGACAGGTTGGGTTCACCGTCGTCGAGATCACGGTGGGGTTATCTTTTTGGATCTTCGCGATCGCGAAGGTCTCGCTCAGGTGGTATTTGATCCTGATCGTGAAGAGAGCTTTGCACTCGCAGACAGCTGTCGTAATGAGTATGTCGTCAAGGTAACAGGTCTGGTGCGCGAGCGCCCTGCAGGTACTATAAACTCAGAGATGCCTACGGGGCAGATTGAGGTGCTGGGCAAAGAGCTGGAGCTGCTTAATAAAGCGGATACACCTCCATTCCAGTTGGATGAGCACCAGTAGGTAGGTGAAGATGTACGTCTGCGTCATCGCTATATCGACCTTCGCCGTCCGGAGATTCAGAAGAAACTGCGTTTCCGCTCCAAAGTGACTCATCAGGTTCGCGCTTATCTGGAAAACGAAGGTTTTCTGGATATTGAAACACCTATCCTGACCCGTGCAACACCTGAGGGTGCGCGTGACTATCTGGTACCAAGCCGTACCCATGAAGGCAGCTTCTTTGCGCTGCCTCAGTCACCACAGCTGTTTAAACAGCTGCTGATGGTGTCTGGTTTTGATCGCTATTATCAGATCGCGAAATGTTTCCGTGACGAAGA
>JBFEXW010000402.1:0-1370 GCA_041562495.1 Marinobacterium sp.
AATCCACCGCCAACTGAGTCACAAAACGTACCGCTTCAGGATCATCTCCGTTCACATGGAAGATTGGCGCCTGCACCATCTTAGCCACATCGGTACAGTACTCAGTAGAACGGGAGTCTTCCTGCCTGGATGTTGTAAAGCCAACCTGGTTGTTAATAACGATGTGGATCGTTCCGCCAGTCTTATAGGCGCGAGTCTGAGACATCTGCAATGTCTCCATCACCACACCCTGACCTGCAAAGGCCGCATCACCATGAATATTAACCGGTATAACGGTATCACCAACCGGATCCAGACGGCGATCCTGACGGGCGCGCACAGAACCCTCAACTACCGGTGCCGAGATCTCCAGGTGAGATGGGTTGAATGCCATCGCCAGATGGACTTCACCACCATTGGTATTAACGTTAGATGAGAAACCCTGGTGGTACTTAACATCACCAGATGAATCAACCAGTTTTTTACCTTCAAACTCACCGAACAGCTCTGCAGGGTTCTTACCAAAGATATTGACCAGCGTATTCAGACGGCCACGGTGCGCCATACCGATGACGACCTCTTTAGTACCGCGCTTACCGGCACGCTGAACCAGCGTATTCAGGGCAACGATCAGAGACTCACCACCCTCCAGACCGAAGCGCTTAGCACCCGCAAAACGAGAGCCAAGATATTTCTCAAGGCCTTCTGCAGCAGTCAGACGCTCCAGAACCATCATCTTCTTATCGCGAGACACTTCAGGGTGCGCGCGCGTCGGTTCCAGACGGGATTGCAGCCATACACGCTCTTCAGTGTTAACGATGTGCATGTATTCCGTACCTACGGTATCACAGTAGGTACGCTCCAGATCTGCTATGATGTCGCGCAGGGTTGCTTCTTCTTTACCAAACTGAAGGTTACCCACGCGGAAAACCGTATCAAAATCAGCTTCTGACAGTCCGTGATAACGCGGACTCAAGTCAGGCACCTCTTCACGCTTGATCAGCCCCAACGGGTCAATCTTCGCATGCTGATGACCACGAACACGGTAAGCTTCAAAAAGCGCAAGTGCTTTTACCTGTTTTTTCTCGTGTTCTGAACTAACACTCGATATAGCAGCAGGCTGAGAACGTTTTTGGTTTTTTGCAATATATTGAAAATGTTCACGAACCGGCGCGAGAGGAATATCTTGGGAATGGTTATCGCCGACTTTGGGTAATTGATCGAACTCTTCACGCCACTCAGGAGGAACAGCGTTAGGGTCAATCAGATAAGCTTCATAAAGTTGTTCTACGTAGGAAAGGTTACCGCCATAAAGATGAGCATTCTTCCACAAGTGCTCCATCATGCCTTCTTGCATTCTTTATTCACCCTGCTTTTACGGGGGATTACTA
>JBFEXW010000403.1:0-1356 GCA_041562495.1 Marinobacterium sp.
CGCATCTGACAGTAGGGCAAGCTAAAACTGACAATAACCGCAGTAAACATCTGAACTATCTCAGTGTCACCAGTAACAGGGGCTGAGAAGAAAAAACGCCCTGCGACACTGGTTACGGTCATCGCTGCCATAGCGGTCATAATGACCCCCCCTAACAAAGCAAGCCACATAGTGGCTTGCTCGTAGCGGGAAATCAAAGACCGGTTATTAAGCAATGCTGTTGTCATTACTTATTCCCGATTGATTGATTTATTTGCTGTATTTATCCAGCATTGCGTTTGCAGAGTCCAACAGAGCTTGTCCGTTCAGACCCAGATCGTTCATCTCACGTACCCAGTCAGTTGCAACATCACGGGTGTCATTGCGCAGCTTAGCAACTTCTTCAGCTGACATCTGGTAACGGTGAGCGCTCTGATCGATCAGCTTACGTCCTGCGTTTTCCGCAGCGGTGAACACTTCACCACCTCTCTTCGCCCATTCCATGCCAGAGTGATGATCGATAACGGTTTTCAGATCTGCTGGCAGTGATTCATATTTGGCTTTGTTCATACCAAATAGGAATACAGAGGTGTACAGACCGCGGCCATCAGCATCCTGAATCTCTACAGCGCTATCAACCAGCTCGTGCAGACGCAGCGCTGGGACGATCTCGAAAGGTACAACGGTACCGTCGATAACGTTTTTAGACAGTGCCTGAGGCATCTCTGGAACTGGCATACCTACTGGTGATGCTCCGAGTACCGACAGCGCCTGAGCAACAGGACGGCTCGGGTTACGCAGTTTTTTACCATCGAAGTCAGAAGTTTTCAGGATTGGCTCACCTTTGGTGTAAACCACACCCTTGTCATGAGTCCAGAAGAACAGTGGGTGCATTCCCGAAAATTCTTTCTGTACTTCAGGGTTAGCATCATAGTAAGCCTGAAGAGCCTGAGAAGTTTCTGCAGCATTGGTCACCATGAATGGCAGTTCAAATGCAGAGATCGCAGGGAAACGACCTGGCGTATAGCCTGGTAGAGTCCAGATGATGTCAACGAAGCCGTCCTGAACCTGATCAACCAACTGAGGTGGCTTTCCACCCAGAGACATTGACGCGTAGATCTTTACCTGTAAACGACAGTTAGATTCAGCTGCTACTGAGTCGGCCCAAGGCTGCAGAAAATCACGCTGTGCTGGAGCCTGTTTAGGCAGGAAGTGTTCCAGTTTCAGAGTGACTTCAGCTTTCTTGCCAGAACAGTCAACAGCGTCTGCAGCCTGTGCAGACATTGCTGCTGCACTAAAAATTGCTACTCCTGCTGTAGTCGCGAACAACCTTTTGATCATTATTATTTCTCCTCGAGGTTGAGATACCGCTATATC
>JBFEXW010000404.1:0-1297 GCA_041562495.1 Marinobacterium sp.
ATGGCATTGTTGCGCTTCAGAGTAAAGAGGTTACCGAGTCTGACATTGAGCGCGTTATCGATGCGGCGCAGGCTATCGCCATTCCTGCCGACCAGAAGATTCTGCATATTCTGCCGCAGGAGTACCTGATTGATAATCAGGAGGGGATTAAAGAGCCGCTTGGTATGTCCGGTGTTCGTTTGGAAACGAAAGTGCATCTGGTGACGGGCGCAACGAACGCTATTCAGAATATCGAGAAGTGTGTGCGTCGCTGCGGTCTTGAAGTTGACGCTGTGGTGCTTGAACAGCTTGCATCTGGCTATGCCGTATTGACCGACGATGAAAAAGATCTGGGTGTCTGCATGGTGGATATAGGCGGTGGTACCACTGATATCGCTGTTTTTACTCAGGGAGCAATCCGTCACACGGCTGTTATCCCGGTTGCAGGTGACCAGGTCAGCAATGATATTGCGATGGCGCTGCGGACGCCGATGCAGCATGCCGAACAGATAAAGATGAAATACGCCTGTGCGCTGGCTCAGTTAGCCCGTCCTGACGAAACCATTAAGGTTCCCAGTGTTGGTGATCGCCCGCCACGTGATCTTTCGCGTCAGGCGCTGGCGGAAGTGGTTGAGCCGCGATATGAAGAGCTCTTTACGCTGGTGCAGGCGGAGCTTCGCCGCAGTGGTTTTGAGGATCTGGTCGCTGCCGGTCTGGTATTGACGGGTGGAACTTCAAAAATGGAAGGTGCAGTTGAACTGGCTGAAGAGATTTTCCATATGCCGGTACGTCTGGCTAAACCCTCAGGTGTTAAGGGGGTTGATGACCTGTTAAGTAATCCGATCTATGCGACTGCTATCGGTCTGCTTCTCTATGCTGCCGATAACGATATGGTTCAGTCAGTGGACGCTCAAAGGGATGAAGATTTGCATCTGATTGCTGATGATCGTCCGGAAGCGCTGCCGCTTGGGGAGAAAAAGTCTGTTGGTAAACAGTTGGGCGGCCTGGCATCAAAAATAAAAACCTGGGTTCAGGGGAATTTCTGAACCGGGATAAGAAAAATAGTTTGAAATGACGAGTGCGGCGAACGGCGTAAGATCGGGCCGCAGAATGTGAACCTGGAGGTTGTTATGTTTGAGCTGGTCGATAGCGCTACACAGAGCGCAGTGATCAAAGTGGTTGGCGTCGGTGGTGGCGGTGGTAATGCTGTCAATCATATGGTGACGTCGGAAGTGGATGGTGTTGAGTTTATCTGTGCCAATACAGATGCTCAGGCGCTCAGCCGAATGGATTTACATAGCGCACTGCATATCGGCGG
>JBFEXW010000405.1:0-1287 GCA_041562495.1 Marinobacterium sp.
CGATATCATGGTGGATTGTTTAACGGATAGGTCCGCCTTGGCTTTGGGCTTCAATGACCAGTAGACCAGAAATATGGCACCGAGACCGAGAATTAAAAGAATAATTGAGTCCATGTATCCGGATCTTGTTTGAAAGTAAGTACTTAGTGGGATCAGAATGATACCAGTAGTTGCGTGCGATGTATCTAGCGCTGTAGAAAGAGGGTAAATGAAGTTTAGATCGTTCAGGGGGGGGGAGTCGGTTGCGAAGCTGAGAGGGATAGTTGCCTGATTCTATTTTTATTTTTGTTCAGGTCGTTCCCAGTCTTCACAACCGACAAGGCTCCATTATTATTTTTATTCGGAGCTATTTCGAACCACTTACTTCATTCTTATTATTTTTATTTGAATGTCACAAGTGTCGTGTGTTGTTGTTGTTCTGAGAAGAACTATAAGAAACCGATGAGTTCATTTCAAGTATTAAGTGAAAAAAATTTACATATTGCCACTAAGGTATAATGCTCGGATCACCTAAACGGTCCCGCTGGGTAATTGCACTCCCAACTTTGGAGATATTCCAGTGCTCAATTCCCCACTTTAGTATCTCCATTTTATCCGAATGGAGTAACGTTAAGGGTGGGTTCTGACCCAGTTGCCAGAGTGCATTGAACAGATTCTGGCTGATCGCTTGCTCTTGGAGAGAGAGTGGCTGAGCCAAGGTCTGCTTGCTCAGCTTCTGGCCATCCTCAGCGAGCACAAGTGGCAGGTGAGCATATTCAGGTCTGGGGTAGTTGAGGGCCTGCTGCAGCTCAATCTGTTTATAGGTTTCCTCCAGTAGGTCCCGCCCGCGAACGACCTGATTGATCTGCTGAGCATAGTCATCTGCGACAACGGCAAGCTGATACGCGACGATCCCATCCCGACGATAGATAATAAAATCCCCGGATGAGCACTGGCTGTCCTGATGAAGGTTGATCCGGTCTTCAAACAGCTGATTTGCCGTACGCGATAGGAATCGAATAGCGCTTTTGCGATCAGCCTCTATCCCGTGTGTCAGACAGTAACGGTCGTAATGGTGAAGCGCATTGCGTTGCTGTAGCTCAGCACGTGTGCAGGTACAGGGGAAAGCCTTGCCTTCGCTGATCAGTTGGTCAATCAGCTCCAGGTAGCAAGTGACTCTTTCTGACTGGCGAAGAATTGCGCCGTCCCATTCAAAGCCATAGGCTTCAAGTGCAGCAAGAATCTGCTTTTCAGCGCCTTGCTGAGTACGGGGTTTGTCAAGATCTTCAATGCGAACCAGCCAGTCGC
>JBFEXW010000406.1:0-1264 GCA_041562495.1 Marinobacterium sp.
AGCTCGCAGAACCAGTTGTTCCCGGTCCGGTGCCTGAATCAGCAGATCAACGAGGCGATCTACAGCGGGGTCTTTAATACCAATCAGGTTGCGGCTTCCCGGAAGGTCAGCAGAAGCGGATCCCCAGTATTCACGTTGTTCGTTTCCGGGAGAGTTGCTCTGTCCGAAACTACCCACAACCATATCAAAATCGTATGAGCGCAGGCGGTTGATATACTGAGATACGTCCACGATACGCATGCTGACGCCAATGCCAAGTTTCTCGAGATTCTTGATAAAAGGTGCTACGACCCGCTCAAAATCTTTCTGTACCAGTAATATCTCAAGCTGGAAGGGGTCACCGGCAGCGTTAGTAAGTTTTCCATCTTTCAGTGTCCATCCTGCCGCCTTGAGGAGTTGCAGAGCTTTACGGAGTTGCTGGCGGTTGCGACCATCGCCCAGGGTCCTCGGTGCCTTGTAAACCTGAGTAAAGACTTCGTCTGGAATCTGTCCTTTCAAAGGTTCAAGGATCTCCAGCTCTCTGGCTGTTGGTGGTGCTGATGCCGCCATCTCTGAGTTAGAGAAAAATGAGTCGCTTCGGGTGTAAGCGCCATAGAACAGGTTCTTGTTGGTCCACTCAAAATCAAAGCCATAGCTCAGTGCCTCACGTACCCGTTTATCGCTGAACAGCGGGCGGCGGGTATTCATCACAAAAGCCTGCATGCCGGCAGGGTTAGCATCAGGTACCAGCTCCTTCAGCGCCCGGCCATCATCGAATGCCGGGCCGGTATATGCAGTTGCCCAGGACTTTGAGGAGTTCTCCTCCCTGAAGTCATACTGACCCGCTTTAAATGCCTCGAGTGCAACAGTACTGTCACGGTAGTAGTCGAAGCTCATCTCATCAAAGTTGTAGCGTCCCCGGTTAACTGGCAAATTCTGCCCCCAGTAATCAGCGTTTCTCTGGTAGACGATTGACCGTCCGGCCTCAAATTTTTCCACCTTGTAGGGGCCTGAGCCAAGGATAGGTTCTAGTGTTGGTGATTCAAAATCGCGGCTTGCCCACCAATCGGCTGACATTATAGGAACTTCGCCAACGATAAGTGGTAGCTCTCGATTATCCGTCGATCCAAACTCAAAGCGAACGTGAAGCGGGTCCAGTGCCTCTATTTTTGAGATGTCATGGTAGTAGGCCTTATAGAAGGGGCTGCCTTTCTCGCGTAATAGGCGAAAAGTTTCAACAACGTCTCTGGCTCTTACCGGGGTGCCGTCTCTGAATCTGGCGTCC
>JBFEXW010000407.1:0-1248 GCA_041562495.1 Marinobacterium sp.
GCACAGATGCCTGCTGATTTCGTCAACGCTTACCTGCTTGGGAATCTAGGTGCTACCGGCGGTGCGCTAGGAGCCTGCGCAACCTTCCTTTACAACCTGCGCAATGGCGTTGAAGCGATACGTTCTGGCCGCGCGGAGTTTGTACTGGTAGGTGGATCTGATGCGCCTGTCACTCCCGAAATAATCGAAGGTTTCAGAGCGATGGGGGCACTTGCTGAAGACAAGCAGCTTCAGGCACTCGACAAACTCGCTTCCATTGAGGCTGTAGATCATCGTCGCGCATGCCGCCCGTTTGGTGACAACTGTGGTTTTACCATCGCCGAATCAGCTCAATTCATCGTACTAATGAGCGACCGACTGGCGATCGAAACAGGTGCCAGCATCTATGGTTCGGTTCCGGAAGTCTATGTTCACGCGGATGGCTACAAGAAATCGATCTCAGCCCCAGGTGTTGGCAACTATCTGACGCTGGGTAAATCAGCGGCTCTTATCAGCCAGCTACTGGGTGAGGATGCACTCAAAAATCATTCAATGGTACAGGCTCACGGCACCAGCACACCACAGAACCGAGTGACTGAGTCACATGTGATCAATGAGATCGCTAAAGCGTTCGCCATTCCACAGTGGACAGTTTCTGCAGTTAAAGCCTTTCTCGGGCACTCTCAGGGTACTGCAGGTGGCGACCAACTGCTCAGCACTCTGGGGATCTGGGCTGAGGGTATAGTTCCGGGCCTGACCACCACCGATGCTATCGCTGAGGATGTACACCACTCCAATCTGCAGCTGTCTCTCAAACATATTGAACAGACGCCCGACCATCTGAAAGCAGCGCTGATCAATGCCAAAGGCTTTGGTGGCAACAATGCAAGTGCCGCTGTTATCTCGCCGACAGAAACGATGAAACTGCTAAAAGGTCGTTACACTAGAGAACAGGTTAACAACTGGAAGAGCCTGAACGAGAAAGTGTCTGAATCGATCTACAGCTATGATCAGGCAAGCCTGCAGGGACTGAAACGCCCAATCTATCGTTACGACTATCAGGTGCTTCACGGGGAAGATCTGGGTATCAGCCGAGCTGGCATCAAGGTCCCCGGACGTGCGGTTGATGTTAGCTTTGCGGTTGGCAACCCTTATGCAGACTGGGATAAAAACAGCGACTGAGCACTCCTAGAGGTCTGCTCAGCAATCTCACCAAACTCGATACCACGCAGCTCAGCCAGGGTCTGAGCAACCTTACTGAGCTGCGAA
>JBFEXW010000408.1:0-1247 GCA_041562495.1 Marinobacterium sp.
AACAGACCATCCATCGCCTCGAGCCAATCGCTGTTTTCATCTGCGATATCTGCTAACTCTTGATCGATCAGGTGCAGTTGACTGTCCATATTAATACCCACAGGCCGGTTAGTTTCCCACCAATTTTAATATAGACGCCTTAGAGAATTAGTTTAATTTTACGCGCAGAAAATTAAAATATTAGATTTTTATATCGATTATTATTACTTCATTAGATTATTTATCTAATATTTTAACCATTAAATTTTCTCGCGGAGGTAACATGAATAAGCTGGACCGAATTGACAGACACATACTGGAGATCCTGCAACGCGATGCGAGTATTAATCTGTCCGACCTGGCTGATCAGGTAGGATTGTCGCAAACGCCCTGCGGTCGAAGGATTAAGCAGCTTGAAGCCCGCGGTTTGATTGCGAAGCAGATTGTACTGCTCGATCCGGTAAAGATCGGTCTACCGATGAGCGTGATGGTGCAGATGTCACTTGAGAAACAAACCAAGGATCGTCTGCGCATTTTTGAGGACGCGATTGCTGACATACCGGAAGTGATGGAATGCTATCTGATCACCGGGAGTCAGTCCGACTACATACTCAAGCTTGTAACCCGGGATCTGGAGCACTATCAGCAGATCCTGCTCGATAAACTCACCGCAATAGACGGTGTCAGTTCGATTATTACGAACTTCGTTATCCGTCAGCCGATCAGCAAAACTGCCTATCACCTGGACCACATCGCTGACGGACGTTAATCAGCAGGAGAAAGATCAGCAACTCCCGTCAGATGAACATGCTGCAGCTCCTTAAACATCGACATCATTACGCTCCTGTATATTTTTATCTATTATTTAGAATCGCATGCTTGATGCTACCGCCGCTTCGCATAAAAGGTGATGGAAAATCGCCTAATGAAGTTGGTCACAACCTATGTCTATTGAAAACAGTGATTGATTAGCCAATGAGCAGATCCCAAAAAGCCAACTACCTGAACGGTTACAGTCCGGAAGTTCAGCAGCAGGCGCAGACGCTACTGGACAATAACAAGGCCGGGGTCTCGCTGTTGAAAAAGTATCCGCAGCCTCATCAGTTAAGTTCCGAGAATGCTCTGTTCGAATATTCCAGAGAGATCAAGAACAAGTTTATGCGTAGCTCCTCCCCCGTCAGCAAGGTGATATACGACGACAAGATCCATATCATCAACAACGCATTAGGCCTGCACTCCTACGTTTCCCGGGTACAGGGCAACAAACT
>JBFEXW010000409.1:0-1224 GCA_041562495.1 Marinobacterium sp.
CTCAAGCATTTCACTCATCTGCTGAAGCCAGCCATCGATTGATGCTGGCGTCTGCAGAACACCAAGCCAGCTCTCCAGCTGGTTAAGCAGCTCTGCCAGGCTGCCGACTGAGCCCGCTTCAAGCCCCCGGACCTCCGACAGTGGCTCAATTTCATTGAATGCTCCACTTGCGCCATTCAGGTAACCAAGCAGCATCCGGGACAGTCCTGAAATCCAGCTGTTCTGAGTCAGCCCCGGGTCCAGCCCGAAATGGCTGCGATGCTGTCCATTGATCCCCCAGCGCACCCCGGCGCCCCTGACCCAGCTACTGAGCTGCGGAACAGATTCAGGGTTAACTTTAAAGCGTTTCTGTACCGCTGGCAGTTCCAGCAGATCAAGCAGATCGGTCACCAGCACTCTCGACTGCTTTAGATTGAGCAGAAACTCCAGTCCCGACAGCAACGGGATACGTGCTTTGGCGCTCTGATCGGATATCGAATAGGGGATATAACGGCTATCAGATCTTTCAATCAGTGAAAAAACCGCATCGATATGAGCACGGTAATCATCGATATCCGGCACCATCACCAGTATATCTCTCGGGGTTAAACCCGGATCTTTAGCGAAGGCATCAAGCAACTGATCATGCAGAATCTCCACTTCACGCTGAGCACTGTGCGCACCGGTAAATACCAGCGATCTATCTTCGCCGGCTACAACTGTTTTCTGCTCCGGATCGTTAGGTACCAGATCCAGTATCTGCTGCTGAAGCTGCTGCAGCAATCCGCTGCCCTTAACATCAAAATCATCAAACAGGTCGATCGACGCAAGCTCAAAACGGCTTTTATGGACTGCACTCTGATCGATCTTATCGAGCAGATTCAGATAGTCACGCCCCTGTTTGCCCCAGGCAGCCAGAAGTGGTTGAGCATGCAGGTGCAAAACCTGTTCATCAATGACTTCAGGAAATCCCGGCTTAAGCATCTGACGGCGATGGTACTGACGCAGGAGTTCGCGCCCTTCAACAATATCGCCCCAGTAGTGCCGGCAGGGGTTAAGCACGCAGAGCAGTACCTGCATTTTCTCAGAGAGCGCTGACAAGGCTTCAAGCATCTGTGCCGGCAAAGCCGACACACCAAAGATAATCACCCGTGGCGGCAGCTGTCCGGCATCCAGATCGGGCTGTTTACACGCCTCTATAAAACGCTGATGCAGGTCAACACGGGAACCGCCCACCAAATCGCC
>JBFEXW010000410.1:0-1177 GCA_041562495.1 Marinobacterium sp.
CATCAAAAGCATATAATAGCCGGCTCTGAAGCGGGGGTGTTCGATAATCTGGTCGGCGCGGTCAGTTCGTTCCAGTCGGTGCTGGAGTTCCCAGATCTCCCGAATAGTTGAAGAGAATCGGCGGGGGACTGCTGTGGTTTTCTGTTGCTCTGCCAGGATCTGGTTAGCCGCCTCATGCAGGCGCTGTAGCGCAGGCATCCGTTTATCTTCACGCTTCAGCTTTTCGATTCTTTCGGTCAGTGGATACCAGAGCATCGCGGCGAAAAGAAAGGCCGGTGTGACGCTTTTCCCCTGAGAGAGTCGGCGATCGGTATTTCGGAGGGAGTTCTGAACCAGTTTATCGACTGGCAGTGTGCCGTCACCGAGAAGTTTGTCGGTTGCCGGCAGGAGGTACTGAAACAGATCAAAACGCAGAAGCTGTCTCAAGGTTGCTTCGCCGTAGCCCGTTTGCAGCAGCTTCAGTGTTTCGTCAAACATACGGGCGGGAGCGATACGGGCTAGCATAGGAGCCAGTTTGCGAATCGGTGCAGCCGTTCCCTCCTCAATCTCAAACCCCAGTTTGGCTGCGAAACGTGCAGCCCGAAGCATGCGTACCGGATCCTCTCTGTAGCGCTCTTCAGGATCGCCGATGATGCGTATCTTTTTGGCCAGCAGATCAGGATAGCCGTTTGAGAAATCGAGAACGCTATGGTCTTCAACTGAGTAGTAGAGCGCGTTGATAGAGAAGTCGCGTCGCAGGGCATCATCTTCGATGCTGCCATACACATTGTCACGCAGGATGATTCCCGATTCAGCCTGACGCCCGTGCTCACCAGTATTCTGCTCGCTGTCGTGAGAGGCGCGGAAGGTGGCTACCTCAATCACTTCTCGCCCGAAGCGGACATGTAGCAGTTTGAAACGGCGTCCAATCAGTCGTGCTCGTTTGAACAGTGGTTCTGCCTGTTCCGGGTGTGCGCTGGTTGCTACATCGAAATCCTTAGGCTGAGTGCCTGCTAACAGATCGCGTACACAGCCCCCCACCAGATAAGCTTCGTAACCGGCATCGAGCAAGCGATAAACAACACTCATCGCATTATCGTCCAGTGCGTGCCGGGGGATCTGATGAACCTCTTCGCTGACAATGCGTTTTTGACCCAGAGGAAGTTGGGTCGCAGTCATCTGTTCGGACGATATCATG
>JBFEXW010000411.1:0-1172 GCA_041562495.1 Marinobacterium sp.
ACTATCCTGTGCTGAACGTATCTCAGGCGCTACAGCTGGTCAGTTATGAACTGCGGCGGGCAAGCCTGAAGGCGGATCGAAAGGTTATGGCGCAGGCTCCCTATCCTCGGCAAGCTGAGATGGTGCTGTTCTACGAACATCTGGAACGCGTACTGCGTCGTATCAGCTTTATCATCCCACAACACGAAGGTCGGGTACTGGATAAACTGCGACGCTATTTCAACCGAACTCGTCCTGAGAAGGCTGAAATGGGAATGCTAAGAGGTATCCTGAATGCGGTTGAAGAAACGCTAGACCGGGAAAACAAGGGATCCTGATTCTGAATCAGACGAGGTAGAAAGTACCCATCCTTGGGTAAAGAAACACTGGCGGGTGTTTCATTTCATCCATTTAAAACAGTTTCGATCCCCAACCGACGGTAGATCGTAACATCGATATTGGTAATAAACGTTACGCCCTGCTGTTCCAGTCCAGAATCGAACTCAAAACTATAGTATTCACCGACACGAGCTTTCCGTACCTCGCCGGTCGCTTCAAAATGATCAGCGTTAAACACCACTCTGTCGCTATCGATGCGTCTTCTCAGATTCATTGCAGCCACCCAAACTAGAGTTACACTCTGATTTCCAAAATCTAAAACCGATTCTATGCGAATCAATAATGCATTTCAATGCCTTCCAGGACATTAATGACATAAATTGATTTCAATCAATAACACTCAAAAGTTTTGGATGAGAGTAAGCTCTGAATTCCAACGAGGACAGCGGCTAACTGGTGACAACCCTAAGATGCTGGAAGGCATTGATTAGCATCTGTACCGCGATTGAGATCAAAATCATCCCCATCAAACGCTCCAGCGCTTTCAAGCCTCGTTTACCAAGAATACGGTAAAGCGGTTGCGAGATCAGCAGAATCACAGCGCTCAAGCCCCAGGCTGCTAACAGCGCGTAAAACCACTGTATACTTTTTTCCGGTTGACTTTCAGCCATAAGAACCAGTGTTGCCAGTATCGAAGGGCCGGCTATCATTGGTGTCGCCAGTGGTACAATCAGCGGTTCAGAATCGTTATCTTCATCACCCGCTATAACGCCCCCGCGGGATGGAAAAATCATTCGTACGGCGATAATCATTAACACCAGACCTCCACTGATCGCTACCGCTTCTGTACTCAG
>JBFEXW010000412.1:0-1155 GCA_041562495.1 Marinobacterium sp.
CAGAGGCAGCAATTGCAGCAGACGCTCCTGGCCTATACTCTGCAACACCTGCACCGTTTTAAGTTCACGCAGTTGCTTAAGCTGTTTAACCAGATCGTCGGTATTAACAAAACCCAAACGAAGCAGGTATTCAGAGAGGAGCTCTTCACTCTCAAAATCTGAATCCCAGAGCGACCTCAATTCATTGTCGCTGATCTTGCAGTAGTCGCCCTCTTCCGATTCGGCTGGCGTTATCACATCAGCAAAATGCTGCGAGACTCTTGCTCTTAGCTGATCAAGCTCGCCGGCAAACGTCTCCCAGTCAGATTTATTCACAATCCAGGCAACCCGGGCTCGCTCCAGTTCAGAGGTAGGTAGCTCCTGCGTCTGGCGATCCGCCAGCGCCTGGATGGCATGTTCAGTATTTCTGAGTCGAATGTAAGCGGCCCTAAGCTCTTCAACGACCTCTACAGGCATTCCTACGCTTTCAGGAAGAAGCGGGAGTATATTGAGAAGCTCTCGCTGTTGCAGTCGCAACTCACGGCCACCACGGATCAGTTGAAACGCCTGAGCAATAAATTCAATCTCGCGAATCCCGCCAGCGCCCAGTTTGATATTCTGCTCGCGGCCCTTGATACGGTTTTCCCGCGTGATCATCGCTTTCATCTCACGCAGAGATTCAAAAGCGCTATAGTCGATATACTTACGGAACACGAAGGGCCGCAGCATATCCATCAACTGCTGCCCTCCATCTTTATCGCCAGCGATGACACGTGCCTTGATCAACGCATAGCGCTCCCAGTCGCGTCCCTGGCTCTGATAATAGTGTTCCATCGCGTCGAAACTTGCGACCAGTGGCCCTGATGCCCCAAATGGCCGTAAGCGCATATCAACACGGAAAACAAAGCCATCAGCCGTTGGCGCATCCAGCGCCTTAATCAAACGCTTACCCAGGCGAGAGAAGAACTCCTGATTGGACAGACATCTCCGTCCTCCCTGAGTTTCTCCATTTTCGGCAAAGGTGAATATCAGATCGATATCTGATGATAGATTTAACTCATGAGCCCCCAGTTTCCCCATACCCAGAACACTCATACGCTGAGGAACGCCCTCAGTACTCGTCGGTTCACCGAAATCCTTGACCAGCAGAGTATGCAGCCAGTTCAGTGCAGCATC
>JBFEXW010000413.1:0-1127 GCA_041562495.1 Marinobacterium sp.
AGGCGCCGATACTGGCGGAACTCTTCCGCATGCCGGTTAAACATCAGGTTGATAAACGCCTGATTATTGGTGGTGCAATCTTTGGTATTGGCTGGGGACTTGCGGGTTACTGCCCAGGCCCTATGCTGACCTCATTAAGCTTTGCAAACAGCGATATCCTGACGGTTGTTGCTGCCTATATTATTGGCACACTGGGTGCTCGCATTGTACTTCGCAGCTACGAAAACGACCTGAGCGCAGGCCAGAAAGAGCTTCGCTCCTGCGTTGAGTAAACGCCTCTGAATATACCCGCCGGCAAATCTGCCGGCGGATTTTTCACTAATGCCTGACAGACTACCCCCTACTCCAGCCCGAGAAACCCACCCGTCTGATGCGCCCAGAGCTGCGCATAGATGCCGCCGCTTTTTAACAGTTGCTCATGTGTTCCCTGCTCCACAACACAGCCTTTATCAATCACAATCAGGCGATCCATTGCCGCTATGGTCGACAAGCGGTGAGCAATAGCGATAACCGTTTTACCCTGCATCAAGGGTTTCAACGTTTGCTGAATTGCAGATTCAACTTCTGAATCAAGTGCAGAGGTTGCCTCATCCAGCACCAATATGGGTGCGTTTTTCAACAGAACCCGCGCTATTGCGATTCTCTGTCGCTGGCCGCCGGACAGTTTTACGCCTCTCTCCCCAACCTGAGCATCAAGACCTGAATTTCCAGATGGATCTGAAAGTCTATCAATAAACTGATCGGCCTGAGCGCCCTCCAGAGCGGCTTTTAGATCAGCCTCAGAGGCATCGGGGCGTCCATACAGAATGTTGTCTCGTATTGAACGATGCAGCAGCGAGGTATCCTGTGTAACCATACCGATATTTGATCTCAGCGAGTCCTGCTGAACTGCCTTGATGTCCTGACCGTCGATACAGACACTACCCTGCTCAACGTCGTAGAAACGCAACAGCAGATTAACCAGTGTCGATTTACCGGCACCCGAGCGCCCCACAATCCCAACCTTTTCACCAGCCGCAATCTTAAGATCGAGATTATCGAACACGGGCACCGCTTCACCATAATTAAAACGCACCCCCTGAAAGTTAATCTCCCCCTGAGTCACGTTTAACTGCGGTGCACCTGCG
>JBFEXW010000414.1:0-1104 GCA_041562495.1 Marinobacterium sp.
ATTAAATAAAGGCGTCGATCTCGTGCTTCAGTCCACCTACCCAATGTACCTTGCTAACCAACCAGTTCAACCAAACTCCTCACTGGTGATCTACGACAAGTTCACCGGTGAGGAAGCAACAAGAACCGCACTGGCAACTGAGCAGCATATAGACACGGCCATTCAGGCTGCTGTGGATGCAACTGATGCGATGCGCGATCTGCCCGCCTACAAGCGCCAGGAGATTCTGGAACACTGCGTTCAGCGCTTCCGCGAGCGCTTTGATGAACTGGCCGAAGCCCTGTGTATTGAGGCAGGTAAACCGATCAAGGACGCACGGGGTGAGGTTTCGCGTCTGATCGATACGTTTAAGATTGCAGCAGAAGAAGCAACACGGATTGGGGGTGAAGTAATCCCTATGGAGATCTCCCCTCGGGCAGAGGGCTATCGTGGTATGTGGAAACGCGTTCCTATTGGGCCCTGCTCATTCATTTCACCATTTAATTTCCCGCTAAATCTCGCGGCTCACAAGATTGCACCAGCGATCGCTGCCGGTTGCCCGTTTATTCTTAAGCCCGCCAGCCTGACGCCCATAGGTGCACTGATTATCGGCGAGATCCTTGCCGAAACCGATCTTCCCAAAGGAGCGTTTTCAATCCTGCCATGTCAGCGAGATGGCGCTGAACTGTTTACTACAGATGATCGCCTGAAGCTGTTGAGCTTCACCGGATCTCCTGATGTCGGTTGGGCACTCAAAGCCAAAGCCGGTAAGAAACCGGTTGTACTGGAGCTTGGCGGCAACGCGGCCTGTATCGTTGATAGCGGGACAGATCTTGATGATGCTGTCGAGCGGATTATTATCGGCGCGTACTACCAGTCCGGGCAGAGCTGTATCAGTGTACAGCGCATACTCGCTCATGAATCTGTCTATGATGAGCTGCGTACCAGACTGGTGGCCCGCATTCAGCAGTTAAAATCGGGTGACCCGCGCGATGAAGATACCTTTATTGGCCCGATGATCTCGGAGAAAGAAGCTATCCGTCTGGAAAACTGGATCAGTGAAGCGCTGGAAGCGGGTGCTACACAGCTAACCGGAGGCAACAGAACGGGTGCCATTCTGCAGGC
>JBFEXW010000415.1:0-1102 GCA_041562495.1 Marinobacterium sp.
ATATTGGAGGGGTTGTGCTGGCCGAAACCGCGTTCGGGAGCGATGGTAAGTTCCAGATGATCGCCAACTTTCAGACCAATCAACGCCTGCTCAAAGCCCTCTGGAATATTACCATCACCAAACTCAAATTCGGCCGGACTCTTTTCAAACGTGGAGTCTACAATCTGACCATCCTCCAGTTTGATCGCAAAATGGAGGGTAACTTTACGGTCTGGACCGATCATTAGTTCGCTCATATTAGCCCTTTAACTCCCGGGATTTGGCAAGAAACAACATATCGAAAATCAGCGCGGCCGCACCCAGAGTGATCGCCGAATCGGCGATATTAAATGCGGGGAAATACCAACCTGCGTAGTGAACAGAGATAAAATCCACAACATAACCGTGGACGATACGATCGAATAGATTACCGAGTGCACCACCGAGTATCAGCGAGTAACCCGATGCTAACACTCGGGCCGATTTAGGCGTTTGGCGCAGCCAGCGCAGAATCAGCACCACAACAACTAGCGCTATCGCGGCAAACAGCCATCGCTGCCAGCCTGCCTCTGAGGCCAAAAAACTAAACGCAGCGCCGGTGTTATGCAGCAGTCTGAGATCAAACACCGGGAGCAGGGTCACGGGCTGGTTATAAACCAGTGTCGCACTGACCCAGAATTTGACACCCAGATCCAGCAGGATTGTCAAAGCACTCAACCAAAGCCAGTTGAGTGCCCCGACCTGGTTCTCTACCTGCTGTTTAAGCGTAGCGGCGTTCTTCACCCTCGCCCTCTACGTTATCCACACAGCGCTCACAGAGCTCTGAATGCTGCTCGTTATGACCCACATCTTCACGATGGTGCCAGCAACGTGCACACTTAGCCTGTTCAGACGCTTTAACCACAACCTTCAGACCTGGCATCTGCGTTTCACGCGCCGTATCTGCCGAAGCAAGAGGCTTGATTTCTGCTGTTGACGTAATCAACACAAAGCGCAGCTCATCGCCCAGACGTTCGAGGTCAGCGATCAGCGCTTCATCTGCAAACAGTGTCACTTCAGCAGCCAGAGAGGCTTTCACCAATTTTTCATTACGCGCATCTTCCAGACACTTGTTCACCGCCTG
>JBFEXW010000416.1:0-1015 GCA_041562495.1 Marinobacterium sp.
ACGCTGTAGGCCGTATCCCTGGTGGTTTCTTCAAGCGTGAAGGTCGTCCAACTGAGAAAGAGACACTGACTTCACGTCTGATTGACCGTCCTATCCGTCCACTCTTCCCTAAAGGCTTCATGAACGAAGTTCAGGTTGTTTGTACGGTTATGTCTTCTGACAAAAATGTTGATCCGGATATAGCTGCGATGATCGGTACCTCTGCAGCGCTGACTATCTCGGGTATCCCCTTCCTCGGCCCTATCGGTGCAGCCCGTGTTGGTTTCACTGAAGATGAAGGTTATATCCTTAACCCAACATACGAAGCGCTTTCTGGTTCTGAGCTCGATATGGTGGTTGCTGGTACTGGTGATGCGGTACTGATGGTTGAGTCTCAAGCGAAAGAGCTTACTGAAGATGAGATGCTGGGTGCTGTTCTGTTTGCACACCAGGAGATGCAGGTAGCAGTTAACGCAATCAATGAGTTCGCTGCACAGGCTGCTAAGCCTAAGTGGGACTGGCAGCCAGCTGCGAAGAATGAAGCGCTGACTAATGCTCTGAACGATGCTTTTGGTGCGCAGATCACCTCTGCATTCCAGGTGGCGGACAAGATGCAGCGTCAGGACACTCTGAAAGCGTTGCGTGAGCAGGCGGTTACTCAATTCGCTACTGGCGAAGAGGGTGCACCGGGTGCGGGTGAAGTGTCTAAAGTGTTTGGTTCGCTTGAGAAAGCAACTGTGCGTGAGCGCATCCTGAGTGGCGAGCCACGTATCGATGGTCGTGACTCTAAGACTGTACGTCCAATCGAAGTTGAAGTCGGCGTACTCAAAGGTGTTCACGGTTCTGCGCTGTTCACTCGTGGTGAAACTCAGGCTATTGTAACCTGTACGCTGGGTACCAGCCGCGATGTACAGATTATCGATGCTCTGGAAGGCGAGCGTAAAGATCCGTTCATGCTGCAATACAACTTCCCTCCATACTCTGTTGGTGAAGCGGGCCGTATGGGTGGTGCTGGTCGTCGTGAGATCGGTCACGG